>CALKJV010000164.1 GCA_937995505.1 uncultured Bacteroidia bacterium
GGAAACTGCGCATAGCCTAAGAGTCCCCCTTGTAGGTTTGCTACCCAGATATTGAGGTAGCGATTAGGGTCCCACTGGGTAGCAGGCTTGATGGTGCTATTCATGTAGTTTACATCATAAGGTGGGGCGTTCCACCCTTGCGTGTTGCGATTCCAGCGGACGATGCCGGTAGTAGGGTTTCCGCTAGGGTCACGCTTGGCGAGGACAAACTCAATGCGTGTATCTGCGCCTCGGGGATCGTTATTCCAGCCATTAGTGCTTGCCATCCGCCGAAAGTCTTCGTTGAGCACGGCAATTTGGTCTATGATATTTTGGGTGGGAATGTTTGTGCCAGTGCCCACCGCTTCTCCATTGTGGATGACATGTACCACCACTGGGATGCGGTATACTCCGCCAATTGTACGGGCACGCTCGTAGGCGTCTTTGGCGGCACGGACTTTTTCTTTGAGGAGGGGTTCGTAGTCGTCCAACCGAGGCCAGTCAGGGTACAAGGCCCGCATCAGGCTGTCGTTTTCCATCGTGCCGCAGCGAATCCATGACGTTTGGCCCTGGGCGATAAGCCATGCCCCCAGGCCCAGCAGGGAGAGTAGGTATCGCATAACATCACAAATATAGCCATTTGCTCGCATATCCCGTTTCTTTTGACGTTTGCAGCTTCGTGGAGATTTTTGCCTGTGGATTTGTGGGGAGGACTTATATTTACGGCATGTCTCGTAGAGGCACTGTATTTCTGGTACAGCTGATACTTCTGGGCGCTTGTAGCCGCCCGAATTTTAGTATAGAAGGAGCGAAAGAGGGCTTACCGCCGTATGCGACTTCGTTTCTGGTGCAATTTGCGCAGCCTCCTGAGCGGAGAGAGACGCTTTTTGTATTAGATCCAGCGGTACCGATTGTGGGGTATCGGTGGGTAGGAGAGAAGGAGGTATTAGTCCAGCTGGGAGAGCCTCTAGAGGCTGGGCGTACCTACACAGTGCGAGCTACCTCTGCAAGTGGGCTTTCAGGAAAGGTACGACTTTCGGTACGACCGCTGGAGCTGACCTATGAGCCCCTTCCTTATGTAGGCTCAGAGGGGCGCCCGGCTATCCTTTTCACCGCTAATGGTCCTGTAAAGTCTGCTGCTCAAGAGCGTCTCTTGCGAGTGCTCCCCTCCGAGCTCCAGCCCGAGTGGGTCTCGCTTAGCACGCCGGAGCGGGGGCTTGTGCTCCTGTCCAAGGCAGCTCAGAAGGCTTCCGTTCCTTCGTACGAGGAGGCTGTGCTGCGGATAAAAGGCGGGGAGGTAGATCTCCTCTCTGAGACAGAGCTCCCCTTTGAGGTGCGAGAAGCTGCGCTAGAAGTCGTAGAGGGTCGCTACCGAGTGCGCCTTACTTGTAGTCATGAGGTTAGCGGATATGCGGCTCGACTCCCTTCTTATGTGCGGATAGGTCCAGAAGTTACCGTCTCTGCCACTGAGGTGCGAAGCATTGATGTGCTCCTATACTTGCAAGAAGCGCCGACAGAGCCTGTACAAGTAGAGGTATTACGGGGCTTTCCGGGCGGTGGAGCGAAAGTACTCAGCGAAAAGCGCCAGTTTCTTTTACCGCTCCCGCAGCAGGAGCAGCTTGCTTGGCATCAACCCTATGTGCATTTTCTCAGTCCAGGCACGCCGATAGTTTTTTGGCCCGATAACTCAGACCAGCTGGAAGTATCTCTCTGGCGCGTGCGCCCCGAAAATGTACGGCTCTTTTTCCGGCAGCGAGCTGAAAAGCATCTTTTTGACTATCCTCGCCCCCAGCCAGGTGAGGAGGATTGGGATCTTTTCTCTGGGTATGACGACTATTACAGCTGGTATACACCACCGGGCATGGAGCTGGAAGTATACGCCGAGCTGGTGTATCGGGGGCGTAGGCCCAAGGAAGCTTTTACCAAAGTAGGTAGGAAGGGGCGGGTACGCTATGCCTTTGCAGAAAGCTTAGAGCCGGGGGTGTACTGGGTAGAGATTGCGGGGCGAGGCACTATCCAGAACTGGTTTGTGGTCAGCTCGTATGCGCTTCTTGCGCGGCAGGGGTCGGAGGGCGTGACGGTGTGGGCGGTAGAACAAGAGTCCAGCAAGCCCTTGAGCGGGGTAGAAGTAGAGTTGTGGGGGCCTGCGGGGCAGTCATTGGCTCGGGGCCGTACTGACCGGCAAGGGCAAGCCTTTCTCGCCTATACGGGTTCGGTGCCCGCAGAAGGGATATGGGCCCAAAAGGAAGGCCAAGGAAATTACCTTTCCCTGCGGGGGCTACGGCCTGGCCGCTGGGCCTTTGAGACCGAAGGCGTGCCCAGTGACCCTAAACGGCTTCTCCTGTACATGCAGCCGGGGAGAACGCTCTTTCGGCCAGGAGATACCCTTCGTTTAGCGGGCTTCGTGCGAACCCAAGCCCTGCGCTACCCTGGCGAACTTTCACTTCTTCTGCACTTGTACGATGCGCGTGGCCGGCTTATGACCCAAGCCAGCCTCCGCACCGATGCAGAGGGGTTTTGGGAGTGGAACTGGCCTTTGCCCCTCAACGCCCCTACCGGCGATTACCAGCTCCAGGTTTTCCGCGAAACCCTCTCCGATTCCAATCGCCTCGGCGACCTTGCCCTGCAAGTGGAGTTTTTCCAGCCCTATCGGCTTAGCCTAAGCGTCTCTGCTCGCCCGCAGCGAGACAAGCTCGCCAC
>CALKJV010000165.1 GCA_937995505.1 uncultured Bacteroidia bacterium
GCGGCCGGGCGCTAGCTCCCACAGAAGCTGGTCGGATGCATCGGGCTGCTGCCCTGCTGGGCGAAGGCCCGCCTCTCGCAGCAGCAAAAAGCCATACAGATTCGGTGGGCTAATGAGGCAGGCGCGCTCTACCCCAGGAGCGAGCCGTAAGGTATGCCTATCAGAGCCCCACGCAGCTCGTAGGAGGAGGCGGAGGGGATGAGAGGTAATCTGCCGAAGCGCTCCTATCCGCCTCAGGAGCTTCAAAAGGTACAGCCAGCGCATCAGGCGCGGGGATGATACTTCTCATAAGCAGCACGCAGCTCGGCAGGGGTAACCGCAAGGTACTTTTGGGTAGTAGCCAAGCTTGCGTGACCAAGTAGCTCTTTCACTGCCTGTACACTCGCTCCCCCGGCAAGAAGGTGTGTGGCGAAGCTATGTCGCAAGGCATGCGGATGCGTGCCCAGATGCGCCCGCACTATCTCATACAACGCTCTCGGATGCAGAGGGCGCCCCTGCGCACTACACAAGAGAAAATCATGCGAAGGCTTCAGGGCCTGCCGCAGCGGAAGGTACCGCTCCAAAAGCGACCGCAAAGCCGGATACAACGGCACAACCCGCCACTTGCTGCCTTTACCAAGGATATGAATCTGTCCTAAGGGCAAATGCACCTGCGACACTTGCAGGGCGGCGACTTCGGAGCGGCGCAGCCCACATCCGTACAAAAGCTCTAAGGCTATCCAGTCTCGCAGCTTAAGGAAGGACTCAGGCTGTGCCTCCAGCGCCGCGAAGCTTTGAGCCAAAACCTCCTGGGGTAAGGCCTTAGGGAGGGCTTTGGGAAGCTTAGGAGAGGTAGGCACCCAAGGAAGCCCCGGCTCTCGCAGTACCCGACGAAGGTACCGGTCCATAGCCCGCACTGCGGCTACTTTTCGTGCTCGGGTAGTGGCTTTGGGGTATCGGCTTAGCCAGGCCCAGAGCTGGGCCGGCTGCGCTTGCCGCCATTGCGCCGGTCCAGCCAGCGGATCAAATCCATGCCACTCCCGACAAAAGGCCCCCCACCCCTCTAAGTCCTGCCGATAGGCCGCTATCGTGTGCGGACTAAGCTTACGTACCCCGGCCAAGTACTCCAAAAACGCATCCAGCATCCCCCAAAGATACCTATGCCCCGTGCATCTTTGCATCGTGGCGTATGTGCTAGGCTCCGTAATCACAAATGTCCTGCTGCTTCTGTGGTTTCGTCTCCTGCGGGTGCCGGTCTTTTCGCTGGTTACGCTGAATTACTTTGTCTGTGTGGCGGTAGCGACACTGCTCTCGCCGCCGACTTTAGCGCCTCTTCTAGCGGTACCCCTTTGGGGTAAGCTCATTCTTCTGGCTTTGGGAGGGCTCTTTATTGGGGTATTTGCCCTAACCGGCGTAGCCACTCAGCAAGTAGGCGTAGGCCTTACGGGCATGCTGGCAAAGCTATCCGTGATTTTACCCGTAGGGTTTGCAGCGGCCTTTTTGGGGGAAGCGGTATCTGGCCCACAGCTTGTAGGGATAGCCTTTGGACTGGGGGCGATTGTGGTAGTGCATGTGCCCTACCTTAGGGGTGGAGGCCGGCGCAGGCTCCTCCAAGCCGCCCGAGTCGGCCTCCTCCTGTGGCTGGGCAACGGCGTGATTGACATCCTTTTTAAGATAGCTCAGCCCGCCTGGCAAAACCTCCCCACCCTGCAAGTGCCCCTTATCATCATGAGTATAGCAGGGATTATCGGCCTCACGCAGCATTTCGTACAGGGCTTAGCGAGGCACCTCCGCTCGCGCCGGGTCTGGATAGCAGCACTTTTACTGGGCCTGACGAATATTACTTCTGTGTTCTTTTACCTGGAAGCCCTCAAGGCGCTCCCCGCCGTGCAGTTTTTCTTGTGGAATAACTTAGGGATTGTGCTTTTATCGGGGCTAGCGGGGGTAGCGTTTTTTCGGGAGCGTCTAAGCTGGGAGGTCGGCCTTGGCTACGTGCTGGGCGGTGTAGCTATATGGCTGGTAGGCCTTGCCTAAGTAAATAGGCGCTCTAAGGCTTCAGCGCTCAGCAAAAAGCGGATACGGCGGCCACTGGGGCTGTAGTTAGGCTCCTCACAAGCGAGGAGCGACTGCCAGAGCGTTTGTACGGCCTCAGGGGTAAGGGTATAAGGGGGGCGCAAAGCCCCATATCGGGCGATGTGTCGGGCCATTCGCTCTCGCCAATCGGGTGGGAGCGTTTCTGCAGCTGCCACCTCTAATAGTGCCTCCAAAATCGGGCCTGCCCCTGCTGGACGCAACCCAGCCGGGATAGCGTGCAGAACAATCTCTTTACCCTCCCGGATCTCTACCTCTAACCCTTGGGCTTGTAATATCGGTTTGAGTTCGGCTATCCGAGCGCACTGCAGCGGCGAGGCCGATGCTAAGGCTGGAAAAAGAAGCCCCTGCGGCAGTACCTCCTGCTGGCACAGATATCGTTCATAAAGGATGCGCTCGTGCGCTCCGAGAAGGTCTATTAGCCAGCTTTCGCCTTCGGAAGTATTAAGCACCAAAAAGCGCCCTTGCAGTAAAAGATACTGCAGAGCGGTACCCTCTGAGAGCGGCAGATCCAAAGCGGGAGCCGTAATGCGAGGAGGAGCAGGTGTAGCCGGCGCCGCAGGGGGCACCTCTAGAACTGCACTGGGGCGACTTAGCCAGTCCGCAGGCAGCGCTAACTTGCTTTTCGCTAGCGCTTGCCGAAACACACTGCTAAGCATCTTCCGAATCTCCACTTCATGCACTAAGCGCGCTTCGGTTTTCGAGGGGGTCACATTGACATCTACTTGCGAGGGGGGCACTTCCAAAAAGACCCAATACAAGGGCCGCACTTCGGGCGGGAGGAGGGGACGATAGACTTGCGAAATCGCATGCTGAATCCCAGGATGCCGAATGTAGCGAGAGTTGATAAAGAGAAACCCTTCCCGATTGCCGGGCGGGGTAAACTCGGGGAGCACTGCATAGCCCTGCACCGAAAAGAGGGGGGTCTCTTCTGCAAGGGCTATCACGGCCTCTTCTGATAGCTCGGGGTGGATCGCTAAGATGCGTTCTAAAAGCGAGGCCGGCGGAAGGTCTATTACAAGCTGTCCATTGTGATAGAAAGAGAAGTGGCGCTCGGGGTGGGCGTAAGCCAAGCGGAAAAACTCCTGGAGGTTGTGGCGATGTTCGGTAAGGTCGGAACGGAGGGATTTGCGGCGCACGGGCACTCGGTGGAAGAGCTTGCGAACAATAACTGTCGTACCTACTGCGCAGCGTACAGGTTCGGAAAGCCGCTTTTTCCCAAATGCGATAACTACATGGGTACCGATCTCATCGGTAGGCCTGCGGGTGAAAAGCTCTACTTCGGCTACGGCAGCGATACTGGCTAAGGCTTCCCCTCGGAAGCCCTTCGTACTGAGGGAGTAGAGGTCTTGTGCTTGAGAAATTTTAGAGGTGGCGTGCCGCTCAAAGCACAATTCCGCATCAATCGGCGACATGCCAATGCCGTCGTCGGTGACTTGGATGAGGGCCTTTCCGCCTGCCTGCGTCCAAAAAGAGAGATGCTGAGCCTCTGCATCAATGGCATTATCGCCAAGCTCTTTGAGTGCCGAGGCTGGGCGCAAAACCACTTCCCCGGCTGCAATCTGGTTGATGACAGACTCAGGTAAGACGCGTATGCGCTGCTCAAGGCCGCTGATAGTCATACGCAAACGCTGACAGGTCTGGCAGGTAAGGGCGCTTTCGGGCGGTTTCGTAGCGATACAGCACCCATCCCAGCTCTTTGAAGAAGCGAAAGCCCACTCCCCAAGGATACCCCTGGGCGGGAGGATAGGCCGGCGACGAGCTACCCACATACATCACGGCCGAGAGAAAGAACTCTACCCCTAAGTCAAAATCTACAATGTAGGCCACATCGCTAAGGTACCCATAGGCCAGACC
>CALKJV010000166.1 GCA_937995505.1 uncultured Bacteroidia bacterium
CTCGCAAATCTCTACCCCGCCGGAAAGGCTTGCTCGCCAGAGGGGATATCGGTCGGTGGTCCACGTAAGTCGCCCTACAGGAGCTAAACGCCTCCAACCCAAGCCGTAGCGAGCAAGCACTTCCGCTTCCCAGTTAGAAGCGCCTCGCTGCATGCTGTACACTAGTTTGAGAGGTAGAAACCATCCTTCTAACCCCGTGTAGCCTGGCCATGTGAGGAAAATGCCCCATTCCCTCCCTTGCTCTCCTTGCCGTCGCATGCGCCTCCAGCCTACGCCCCTTTGACCAAAGGTGAAACCGCTTTCTTTGACCAGCCGAGCTTGGGTATCGCGCTGAGCAGCCAATGAGTCTTGATAGAGGATATAGCGTTGCTGCGCAGAGTCTAAGGGGGCCTGCCGCACGCTATCCCAGAAGGTGGCTTGGGCGGTGGCTGCTTCTGGCGCTATCCATAGCGGCTCCTTCCAGTCTATCCGCCCTACCCGTAAAGTCTCTACTGCCACTCGAGCACGGGGTGGGCGCTCCTCCGACACCGTAGGAGCAGACTTAGATTTGACCCTACGAGAAGGGGAAGCGGGCTGCGCAGAATTTTGTGCGATAAGGACTTGATAACGCTTGTAGGAAGCGTACCCCTCCCCCGAAAAACTCAGCTCCCCTACGCCTGCGGCTACACGGAATTTGGCTTGGAAGTTGAGTTCGCCGGGTACATAGCACTCCCCTACTGGCACATACGTAAAACGCACCGCTATGGAATCGGTATATCGGATAGGCCTAGGCCCCCAAATGCCCCACTCTAAGCCGACAAGCGCATAAGACTCATCTGCCAGCACGAGGTAGCCGGTTACGCAGGGCGAAGTGCGACTTTTAGGCTCTACGGCGACCTTGTAGAAAAGCTGTTCTTCATCCCAGTAGCTCCCTACCAAGCGATACCGATAATAGAGAGGGGCATCTCGTGCCAGAGGTAAAATAAACGGCGTTTCGGTAAGCTCTTGGAGGGAAAGCCTTTCGCCATAAGGGTCAAAACCTTGAAAAATCCAGCTGCCCAAAAAGCTATATTGGCGAGTGCCTACTATCCGAGAGCGCACAATCTCCTCTCGGTAGCGATCTGGCGCAGAAAAGTAGAGCTGCGAAAGGGCTTCACTCATCCAAAAGATGTCGCCGGGCTTTAGGGTATCTGGGAGGAGGCGGCGGAGGGCCCAGCTTGCTTCCCCCAAACGGGCAGAAAAAAGCGTGTAGGTCTCTACCCGAAATGCCGGCAAGCAGGCACGGTTGCGCGCTTTGGCGGCAATAGCTTTGCGGATGAGGATCTCGGCGGGGTCACGCCCCTCCTCCGTGATAATGACGCCGGGCAGCCGCACCTCCTGCGGGTATAGCGTGAAACTCCGCTGAGTCTCAGGCGCTTCCAGTTCTACGCTATCTATGCGGGTTCGGTAGCCCAGGTGGCGCAGCTCTATGCGTACTCGCTGGGGACCTGTAAAGCTAAGCGTAAAGCGCCCCTCGGCCGTAGAGACGGTCTGGAAGCCGCTTTCTGGCAGGCGCACGATGGTATGGGGGAGCGGTCGTCCTTCAGGGTCTAAGACCTGCCCCCGCAGCACAAAAGTCTGCGCTTGCATCCCCCCTAAGCCTACCCATCCCGCTAAGAGCACGAGCCGCACCCCAGCCATACACGCGCCCAAAGCTACGGAAAAAGCCCCCGAGCCTCTTGCAGCTTCAAAAAAGTTCGTACTTTTACTTTATGCGGCAGTGGCGTATAAGTTTCATTTGGTTTGCAGCGCTTGCTTTGAGCTTGGTAGCTTTCAAGGGCACGAACTCTTCACAGCCCCCGCTTGCTCGCACGGGTGCACCGGGAGAGGGAAGCTGCCGAGATTGCCATAGCGGCGGCACAGGGGCAGTTACCATCACGCTTACACCCAGTGGTGGAGGATCGCTTACTACCTACACGCCTGGCGGCCCAGCTTTGACCCTCTCTTTGAGCGTATCGCACGGTACGGCGAGCATATATGGCTTTCAGCTTACTGCGCTGAGCAGCCAAGCCGGCCAGGAAAATACCCCGAATCAAGGCCTTAGCACGACTGGGGGTACAGGGACGATCCTACAGACAGGCAGCAACGGCCGAAAGTATCTCGCCCACTCAGGTAGCTCTAGTGCGGGTAACTGGACCTTTACTTGGACCCCACCCGCTACAGATGTAGGCCCTATCACTTGGTATATTGCCGCTAACGCCGCCAATGGAAACGGTACTACTAGCGGAGATGCCACGGGTATAACTTCCCTTACCTTACAGCCTGATGTGCCTTCTGCCCTTTCTACAGCAGAAACGAGGCCCTTCCAGTTGATAGGGAATACCCTTTCTCTCAGCGCGCCTGTCACTGGGGCTACGCTTTATACCTTGGATGGGCGGGAAATCCTGCGCTGGCAAGCGGGAGAAGGTCCCTTGACGCTCAGTGAGAAGCCGGCCCTTTACCTCCTGCGCATCTACACCCCCACCGGCGAAAGTATCCATAAAATCCTCGTCTCCGGCCTCTAAGGGCTGCTCCGGCCTTATAGGTACTCCACTTGGAGCTCTCCTTGGGGTCTGAGCGACCTTCAAGGATAGGACTCACAGGTACTCGGCTCGCCCGTCGGTACGCAACCGCTGCACCCACTCCCGAATGCTCTGCTCCTGGGAACGAGGGAGGATAAGTAGCGCATCTTCGGTATCTATCACGAGGTAGCCCGAAAGCCCCTCTGCAATAATGAGCTTCTCTGGGCGCGAGGCGAAAAGCAGAGTATCTTGCACCCCACGCAGCTGCGCCTGTGCCCGTAGTGTATTACCGTGGGCGTCGTGGGGAGAAAGCTCATGTACGGCATTCCAGCCCCCTAAGTCCCACCACGCAAAGTCCCCCTCTACCACCATCACAGGGTGGTACTTCTCCATCACAGCATAATCAAAAGAGATAGAGCTTGCCTGCTCTAAGGCTGCGCGAATAGCCTCGGTATCGGTGGGGTCTATTCCTTGAAAAAGCTCGTATAAGTCGGGGGCATGCTTCGCAAAAGCTTCTTTTAGGACAGAAGCTCGGGCCAGAAACATCCCACTATTCCAGAGAAAATCCCCACTTTGCACGAAAAGCTCCGCCAGTTCCAGGGGAGGTTTTTCGGTAAAGGTCTTGACGGGGTGGCAGAGCCGTCCGGCTGTAGGCACATACTGGATATAGCCGTAGCCGGTATGGGGGTATTTGGGTTTGAGGCCAATGGTAAAGATGGCCTCGCTAAAATCACAATTTTCCAAAATGCGCCGGATGAGGGCGAGATAAGGCTGCTCCTGAGGAATATAATGATCGGCGGGGAGGATCCAGAGGATAGCTTCGGGGTCTTGAGCAGCGACCGCGCAGGCAGCCCAGAGAATACTCGGAGCGGTATTTCGCTGGAGAGGCTCCAGGAGGAGGCGGCTCGGTAGTAAAGAGGACAGCTGCTCCTGCAAAAGGGCGCTATGTCCCTGGCTCCCTACGACCCAGATACGCTCTACAGGCAAAAGCTGCTTTACCCGGGCGAAGCTCGCTTGCAAAAGACTCTGCCCTGTGCCTAAGATGTCTAGAAACTGCTTAGGTTTGGCCGCGCGGCTCACAGGCCAAAAGCGCGTACCGCTCCCCCCCGCCAGAAGTACCGCATGCGTGTGCTCTATCATTGCAGCCCCTCCCGAATAAGGTCATGAAAATGTATCATCCCCCAGGGTCGCCCCTCCTCTAACACAATGAGCTGAGACACCTGATACGTGCGCATGAGGTGAAGGGCTTCGTAGGCTTTTTGGTCCAACTCAATCGTTCGGGGGCTTGGTGTAGCAATCTGCTTGGCTTCTAAGGCAAATACGTGCACAGGGTCGTGCTTTTCTAAGGTTCGGCGCACATCGCCATCGGTGATGATGCCACGCAGCTCAGTGCTATCGGGGGCGAGGACGGCTACGGCGCCTTTTCGGCCGGCGGTAATGGCTAAGAGCACTTCCCGGAAGGGGGCATTTTCGGGTACGCTGGGGAGATGCGAGTCTGCTATATCGCGCACCCGTAGGAGGAGCCTTTTCCCTAAGCTACCTGCGGGATGGGTAGCGGCGAATTCCGTCGGGCCGAAGCGCCGAGCTTGCATCAGCGCCACGGCCAGCGCATCCCCAAACGCCAAAGCCACCGTCGTAGAAGCCGTAGGAAGTAGGTCATGGGGGCAGGCTTCTCGGGCGACCGAGAGGTCTATCACTAAGTCAGCCGCTCGCGCTACATGGCTCTGGGGCTGCCCTACGCAAGCTACCAACTTGGCCCCCCGCTCCCGCAGGACCGGAAGGAGTGCTCGGACCTCAGGCGTCTCCCCACTTTTAGAAAAAATAAGCACCAAATCTCCCGGCTGTACAATCCCCACATCTCCATGTACGGCTTCGGTGGCGTGCAGCCAGACCGCCGGCGTACCCACCGAATTCAGCGTAGCCGCTATCTTCGCTGCGATGTGGGCGCTTTTACCGACTCCGGTCAAGATGACTTTGCCCTGCAGGGCTAAAATTCGCTCTACCAACTCTGAAAAAGCTCCATCTAGCCTCTCTGCCACCGCCTGCAGCGCCTCTGCCTCTGTACACAGCACCCAACGAGCCAGCTCCGTATGCATGGAAGTTTTTTGCTTATCTTTGGCAAAGGTACAAACTCACTTGCGAGTATGTCGGCGGCTACGATAGACCTACGAGAAGCCTTACAGCGGTATTTTGGGCACACCTCGTTCCGAGGCCCGCAGGAGGAGATCATTCGCACGCTGCTCTCGGGGCGGAATGTAATGGTGATTATGCCTACGGGGGCCGGGAAATCTCTCTGCTATCAGCTGCCTGCGATGCTTTCTTCGGGCACCGCTCTGGTGGTTTCTCCGCTCATTGCCCTGATGAAAAATCAAGTAGACCAGATGCAGGCGTATGATATTCCGGCGCTCTTTCTAAATAGCAGCTTGTCGCGCCGAGAATATGAAGAGGTAAAGCGAGCTTGCCTCCGGGGTGAGACGAAACTGCTGTATGTAGCTCCAGAGACGCTCTTAAGTGAGAGTTTCGCTGAGGTTCTCAGCCAGATGCAGCTGAGTTTCGTAGCGGTGGATGAAGCCCACTGCATTTCAGAATGGGGGCATGACTTCCGCCCAGAATACCGCCGAATCCGACATGCGCTGCGCCCTCTCCCTACCTCTCCTCCCATTATTGCCCTTACCGCCACCGCCACTCCCCGAGTACAGCGCGACATCTTAGAAAACTTGGAGATTACCGATGCAGTGGTGTTTCGTACCAGTTTCAACCGCCCCAATCTCTACTACCAAATCACTCCTAAGCGTTCGGCCCAAGCGACGCTCAAGGAGATTGTGCAGTACATCCGTTCTCGCCCGGGCCAGTCAGGCATTATCTACTGTCACTCGCGCCGACGGGTAGAAGAAGTAGCGAGCACCCTGCAAGCCAATCACATCAAAGCTCTGCCCTACCACGCCGGCATGGACGCTGCGCAGCGCAATCAAAACCAAGACGCCTTCCTCAACGAAGAGGTACAGGTTATCGTGGCCACAATCGCCTTCGGCATGGGGATTGACAAGCCTGACGTGCGCTTTGTGATCCATTACGATGTGCCCAAAAGCATTGAAAACTACTACCAAGAGACTGGCCGTGCCGGGCGAGATGGCTTGCCAGCCGACTGCATCTTGTACTACGATTACAATGACATCCTCAAGCTAGACCGCTTCCTCAAAGACAAGCCCGCCAGCGAGCGCGAAGCCATTGTATTCCTGCTGCAAGAGATGGCCTATTTCTGCGAAACGAGCCAGTGCCGACGAAAGTTTCTCTTGCAGTATTTCGGTGAGACCTACGAGATAAATAAGTGCGCTGGCCAATGCGATAACTGCCGCTATCCGAAAAAGGGCTTTGATGGGCAAGCGGTGGCAGAGCCTATTCTACGCACGTTAGCGGCTTTAGAGCGGTTTCCGCTTACGCCGGTGCTTGACTTTCTGATGGGCCTCAAGCCGGAGATTGGAGGCAGAACTCTGCCCACCGCCGGCGCCCTCAAGGGGTACTCCATAGATGACCTCAGGGCCTACGCCATACAGCTCCTGGTAGAAGGGTACCTTCAGCGTGACCCGCTAGATTATACCCTTTGGATGGTTACGGACAAGGGCCGTGCTTACTTAGAAGCACCGCATCCCCTACCCCTGTATCCGCCTTTTGACAGAAGCGCAGCCCCTGAGGAGGATACTCCTATTGAGGAGCTCAGATTGCACGATGAGCTTCTCCTGGAGAAGCTACGCGATCTGCGCCGAAAAATCGCCCAACAGCGCCGAGTGCCGCCCTATGTGATCTTTCAGGAGCCCACCCTCATAGAAATGGCCACCCAATATCCCATCACCGTAGAAGAATTGAGCCGCATTTCCGGCGTGGGTGTCGCTAAAGCCCGCAAGTTTGGAAAACCCTTCACCGACCTCATCCGAGACTACGTAGAAGAGAACGATATTGAACGGCCCCTCGAGCTTATCGTACCTACTCCTCAGAAAAAACAAGTCGATTGGCCCGAAATCATTGAATCCATTGACCACCGAATCCCCTTACCTACCATTGCAAGCCGCCTGGGACTTAACTTAGAGGAACTTCTGGAAAAAATTGAGCAGATCGTCTTCCAAGCTGGCGTGCAGCTCAAGCTGGACTACGCCGTAAAAGCCCTCATAGATCCCGACCGGGTAGATGAAGCCTTTGATTACTTCTATGAAGCGCAGAGCGACGACTTAGAGGAAGCCATGCGCGCCCTACGCGGCGAATATACCTACGAGGAACTGCGTCTCTTACGGCTTCACTTCCATCTCTCCGTAGGCTAATGCTGAGTGCAATCCTCCTCTGGTGGGTGAGCCTACCCCCTGTGCCAGAGAGCATGGTCTTTTGTGGGATGCAGACTCGCATAGAGCCCGACGCCCGAAAAGCCCTCCAAGCCTACATAGAGAAGCTCTATGAACACCCCCCCACCTTAGAAGCGCTGGTCGCCCGAGCCGAAACCCTCCTCCCCTACATAGAAGAAGCCCTGAGCTACATCGGCGTACCCGAAGACCTCAAATACCTCGCTATCCAAGAGAGCCGATTAAACCCCTATGCAGTCTCTCGCTCAGGCGCAGTCGGCTATTGGCAGTTTAAGGACTATTCTGCCCGAGAAGTAGGCCTCATCATCAATGATACCGTAGATGAACGGCGCCACCTTTTCCGTTCCAGCGCTGGGGCCGCGCTCTACCTTCTCAAGCAATACAACCGCCACCGAAACTGGCTTTTCGCCATTATCGCCTACTACGAAGGAGGAACTGGGGCCATCCCCTATATTGACACGACCTTTGTAGGCAAAAACGAAGTATGCATTCGCTCCACGACCCACTGGTATGCCCTGCGAGCGATCGCGCATAAGCTGGTTTTTGAGGGACTTATCAAGCGTAAAATCCATGCACTGCAGCCGCTGCCATACGCGGGACCTGCGCAACCGGTATGGGTTATCGCGCAAAATCACGGGCTAAATCCAGATGAGTTTCTCGCTCTGAATCCGTGGCTTCTAAAGGGTGTATTGCCCGCCGGGCGCCCCTGTACTTATTATGTGCCGCTCCCTGAACCCGAACCTACTCTACCCCAGGAGCCTCTCAAGGCCCTCTTTCTGCCTAGCGCCTTAGCTATGGCTGTGCCTTCGGTGCCAGCGGGCTTTAGCTACATAGAAGCCAAAGAAGAAAAAGGCGCAGCGCCCTCGGAAGCCCTACCATCGCCTCCTGTAGCCCCTGTGTCAAGCCGACAGCCTGTCTCTAAGCCTTTGCCTCCAGCCGCAGTAGCGGTACTGCCCCTCCTCAAAGAACCTCTCTTGCACCAGGAGTGGGAATATCCTCCGCCTGCTGCTCTAAGCCGATCTCAGGCTCGCTGGAATCCCTTTTATACGCCAGGAGGACCAGTCTTGATAGTTCCCCCTCGTAAAGCCCGCATCCATATCGTCCAGCGCGGCGAAACCCCCACCGAAATCGCAGCGCATTACCACGTGCCCTTAGAGCGACTCCTGGCTTACAATCGCCTCCCTAAGGCCGATACCAGCCTACCTGTGGGCCTGCGCGTGCACTTGCGAGAAGCCCGCCCCTACGACGAAAGGCCTATTCAATATCGGTGGCCCTAAACTTTCGCAGGCACTTTTTTGAGGTACTGCCTTCTACGCAAAGCTACCTGAAAGCGTGGGCGCTCCAAGAGCCGCTCCCCGAAGGCACCTTAGTGTGGGCCCGGCACCAGACCGCCGGTTATGGCCGAAAAGGGAGCCCCTGGTATAGCACCCCCGGCGAAAGCCTGACCTTCAGCTTTCTCGTACGACCCGAGCGAGGCATAACCAGCCTCACCGCCCAAACCGCCTTAGCGTTATACGAAACCGTAGCGCCTTTTTGCCGAGAAACCCTCTATCTCAAATGGCCAAATGACCTCTGGAGCCCACAAGGGAAGCTTGCCGGCCTTCTCGTTGAAGCTCTCTGGAAAGGTACACACCTCCAGCATGCTTGCATTGGCGTGGGTCTCAATGTGTACCAACCCTACTTTCCGCCCGACCTGCGGGCAGCCAGCTTAGCCCAAGTAGGGCAGCCGCCCGACCATTTAGAAGTACTTCTAGCGGAGTTTGAGCGGGCCTTTACCCGGTGGTATACAGCGCCTACCCCCGCCGTGCGTATGGCTTTCTTAGAGCGGCTCCAACGAAAAGGTCAATTCCATACCCCCGACGGCCCCGTAGAAGCTACCCTCTTAGACTGGGAGCCTGAAGGGTGGCTCTGGTTAGAGACCCCCCAAGGCCCTACCCGTTACCTCGCCGCCGCCGTCCAAATGCTATGGCCTTACTCGCCTTAGATATCGGCAATAGTCGCATCAAAGCCGCTTTTTTCACCGATACCGGAGAAGCCCAGCCGGTAGCGCTACGCCGCCCCCAAGACCTAACCCGCTGGACACACGCCCCCATAGCGTACATAGACACTCGGATGGATGGCCGTTGGCGAGCCTATTTGCAGGAACTGGGAGCCTTAGAGCTTGTAACAGAGCTTGGAGTGCCCTTTCCTACACAATACAGCGCTCGCTTAGGACCAGACCGAGCTGCGCAGCTCGTAGCGGCCTGGCAGGCTAAGCGTTTCCCAGCAGTAGTGCTCAGCCTCGGTACGGCGTATACGCTGGATTATTTAGATGGGGAAGGGCTCCATGTAGGCGGCGTCATTGGCGCGGGGCTATCGCTTCGGCTCAGGGCATTAGCGCACTTCACCGGGCGGCTCCCTCGGATAAAGCCTGCACCAGTAAGCCCGCTACTGGGCAC
>CALKJV010000167.1 GCA_937995505.1 uncultured Bacteroidia bacterium
CGTAGAATATCTCTCGCGCTCGCTGCGGTATCTCCAGCTGGTGCCAGACCTGGCGTTCTTTTATGGGCAAGCCCTGGCCAATCTGGGTTCGCTTTTTGGAGAGTTAGAGCAGTTTAGCCTCGCGCGAGAATACCACGAGAAAGCCATAAAAATCTACGAAGACCTGAAGGCGCAGCGTGGCATGCTGTTTTCGCTGATCAGCTTGGGGGGGCTTGCTCAGATAACGCAAGACTATGCAATGGGCGAGCAATATCTAGCCAAAGCGTTAGATATTGCTTCTGAGCTTGGGGAGGAAGACCTCGTGGCTCGGGTGCTTTTAGCGCAGGCCCAGTTGTACAATGAGATGGGGCGACACGAAGAGGCCTTAGGTCTTTTAGATCGAGCGGAAAAGCTCACTAGCACCATCCAAAACGAGAGCCTGGAACTGCATGTATGGGCGGCCATGATGGAGGCTCAGTTGGCGCTTGGTCTTTTAGACCGGGCCCATGAGAGCGCCCAGCGCATAGAGGGCCTACGAAAGAAGATCTCAAGTGGAGTCATAGATTACTTCTTTCCCGAACTTCAGGCCCGCCTTGCAGAAAAGTTAGGGAACTACCGCGAGGCTTACGAGCGGTACAAAGAGTACACGCAAAATCGCTTCAAAGTCCAGCGGGCCATCAATCAGAATCTCCTCTCCGCTCTTGACCGAATCCTAAGAGAAGATATCTTAGGCGCGCAAAAGGAAGCGGCTGCCGACGTGGCTGTGGCGCGCCGTATTCAGGAGGTGCTTTTGCATGGTGAGCCTGAGCTAAAAGCTATCTTCCCAGAAAGTGTATACTGGCTCCAACCCAAGGGAATTGTAAGTGGAGATTTTGTCTGGGTAGGCCGAGGAAAAGAGGGCGCCCAAATTCTTGCTGCAGTGGATGCCTCGGGGGCGGGCGTCTCGGCTGCTATGCTTTCTACCATAGCTCATACGCTCCTGTATGAGATTGTCACGGTGCGCGGCGTTACTGACCCTGGTCGCATCCTAAGCCAGATGCACAAAAGTCTGCTGGACCTTCTGTACCCTACCGCTAAGTCCAGAGCCCCAGAACTGGAAAATATGCAAGCGGAGGGCTTTCAAGTGGGGGTATGTACGGTCTTTCCTAGTTTAGGCGAGGTGCACTATGCGGGGGCGGTCCTGCCGCTGTGGGTCTATAATCCCGTCTTAGGATGGGAGCAGCTTACAGCGGATAAGCGTTTCATCGGCCAAAAGCTGGAAACCGAAGGCAATGCCCCTCGCCTCTATACCAGCACTATTATTCCCGTAGAGAAGCAGTGGGTACTGGCTTTTCTCACCGATGGCTGGGAGCGGCAGGCGCGAGCTTCCGATGGCAAACGCTACGGCCGCAGCACCCTACGCGAATTTTTAGCTGCCAATCCTCCTAAAAATCTCTCCGAATGGCTAGAGACCCTGCGGCACGAGTTTGAGCGCTGGCGAGGGGGGGCTACCTTGACCGATGATGTGCTGCTGGTAGCCGTGCGGCTATGAGAGCGCTACGGAGTACCTCGCTCCTCAAAAGCCTAATTCTCTGGTTCGGCGTGGGGGCTCTCCTGGCGCAAGAGCCCCCGGTGTACCAGCTGTCTGGGCTCGTGGTCAGTGCTACTACGGGGGAGCCTGTGCCTTTCGTGAGCATTCGGGTGGGGCGTACCCGCCGTGGTACCGTAGCCAATGCCGATGGATTCTATAGTTTACCTGTCGTGCGGGGCGATACGCTGCTTTTTTCTGCCTTAGGCTTCAAGAAAGCTCGGTTTATCCTTGATGAGTACCTCAAAGCCTACACCGGCGACACAAGCCAGGGCTTTCTCTATGCGGTGCACTATCTCGTAGAAGACACAATTGAACTGCCGGCCGTGCGCATTTCGGCTATCCGTACGCCCGAGGAACTCAAAACCGCCCTCCTCAATATCCCCTTAGAGACGCAGACCCAAGCCGCCCGAGACAATGTAAGTCCCGAACTGATTGCGTACTTTTTAGAGAACTTGCCCTTAGACCCGCAGGAACGCATAAAGGTCGCTCAGCAGCGCTACAGAGATTTATACTTCCAGAGTACTCTGCGTCCGGTGTATCCCATCTTAGACCCGATAGCCGCTTATCGCCTCGTACAGTACCTCTCCGAAAAAGCCAAAGTCAAGCGAGAGAAAATCTACGACTACTGGCGAGACGACTGAGCGATATCCTTCTGGATATACTCTGTGAGGGTCTGGTAGAGGAGGGCGAGGGAGGGATATTCACGCTGTAAGGTGCTTAGGTGTTTTTCTAGGGTGAGGGTATCTCGGCGCACGGCAGGGCCGGTCTGGGCGATTTCTGGCAGAAGCTGTTTGAGTTTCTCTAAGACCTGCTGAGCTAAGGGCAGGAAGGTGCGCCAGCTTCCCACCGGCTGGGCTACTCGGTCTGCCGCATGAAAAAGCGCATTGAGGAAGTTTGCGGTAAATACAGCCCCAATGTGCAAGCGCAGCCGCTCTTCACTAGAGGCGGGCAGGACCCTCTCTGCGGTGCCGCTAAGGAGACAAGCATGGGCTTCTGCGGTAGGTACGCCCTCCCAGAAGATCGGAAACTCCCCCCACGGCACAGGCTGCCCCACTGTGAAGCTGTAGAGAGGGTAAATTACCCCTGCTTGCTGGGGGTAAAGGGCTCGGAGTAGGTCTAGGGAAACCGAACCCGCTGTATGGTAAAGAGGCGCCCCCACCGGCCAAAAAACCTGAAGTGCCTGTGCCGTAGCTGCAATCTGACTGTCTTTGGTGCATAAAAAGCCGGCCCTTACTTTTTCCCAAGGGGCTGCCTCCCAGCTACTTGCAGTCTGAACGGGTATGGAGATTTTCTGATATGGTCGGTGTACGAGCAGTACAGACTCGCCCAGCTTATGTAAGCGTAGGGCGATGGCCTGGCCTACGGCTCCGGCCCCCACGATAAGCCACATAACCCAAACTTGCGTACTTTGTAGGAAATGTCTGCCTTATCTGCACAGGGGCGGCCCGTGGAGGCGGTCTTAGCTGAGCTGGATCAGCTTAAAGCCCACGACATAGATAGCCATGGGAGCCGCTTGTGGAGCTTGGTGTATTATCACAGCCCTGAGGTGCATCGTCTGGCGCAGGAAGCGTACGCCCGCTACATCTCTGAGAATGCACTCAATCCCCTGGCTTTTCCCAGTCTGCGGCGCATGGAGAATGCGATTCTTTCGGCGGTAAAGCAGCTTCTACATTGCCCCTCGGGGGGTGGAGGTACGATGACCAGTGGCGGTACAGAGAGTATCTTTTTAGCGCTAAAGGCGGCACGGGATTGGGCCCGGGCCCAAAAGC
Organism: uncultured Bacteroidia bacterium; assembly: GCA_937995505.1. GTDB lineage: Bacteria > Bacteroidota > Bacteroidia > SpSt-205 > SpSt-205 > SpSt-205. The sequence continues at coordinate 3,319 of CALKJV010000167.1, forward strand.
CCCATATCAGCACCCCTGAAGTGATTGCGCCTCTCTCAGCACATCCCGCTTTTGATAAGGCGGCGCATTACCTGGGGCTTCGGCTCATCCATACGCCCCTTACCTCCGAGGGCGCTGCGGATGTCGCAGCTATGGAAGCCGCTATCTCAGACCGAACGATTCTGCTGGTGGGTTCGGCGCCCTCTTACCCCCACGGCGTAATAGACCCTATCCCTGCCATTGCTCAGCTGGCTACCGCTCGGGGGCTTTTGTGTCATGTGGATGCCTGTGTGGGAGGTTTTATCTTGCCCTTCCTGGAAAGGCTTGGGGTAGAGGTGCCGCCGTTTGACTTTCGGGTACCAGGCGTCACAAGCCTTTCCGTAGACCTGCACAAGTACGGCTACACGCCGAAGGGCGCTTCGGTAGTTCTGTATCGGGAACGGGCTTTGCGGCGCTATCAGTTTTTTGTGTACGGAGGTTGGCCGGGGGGAATTTATGCTTCGGCAAGCTTTTCAGGGACGCGTTCCGCGGGGGCCATAGCGGCGGCATGGGCTATCTTACAGCATTTGGGAGAGGCAGGCTTTACAGAAGCAGCCCGAGCGGCTTGGGAAGCCACCCAACGTCTCCGAGCCGCCGTAGAAGAGACCCCTGGCTTGTATATTATTGGTCGGCCGGAAGCTACAATTTTAGCTATCGGGGCGCATCCACCGCTAGATGTGTATGCGCTTGGCGACCTTTTGGCGCAGCGGGGCTGGCACTTAGACCGACAGCAGTTGCCGCCGAGCTTGCACCTTACGATTACAGCGGGACATGCACGGGTAGTAGAAGAGTTTGCAAAAGACCTGCAAGAGTGCGCAGCCCAGCTGCATCAGCAGTCTCGCAGAGCCCCTTGGCAGCGCCGTCTCGGGCGAGCAGCCTTGCGTACTGGCTTAGCGGTATTGCCAGAACGGTGGGTACGCACCATGGCCCGCTGGATAGGCAAAACCGCCCAAACTGATCGCCCCCCTCGCCGCACCGCCGCCCTCTACGGCATGATGGCTTCCCTGCCAAACCAAGGCTCCGTAGAAAAGCTCGTAGAGGACTTTCTAGACCAAACCCTGAGTCACTGAGGCTCTTTGCCCTGAGACTCTTGGAGTGCTGCCCAGAAACTTGTACCTTAGCCCTCGTGCGAAGAGCTCCTCTCGGGCTTCTTTTTACCTTACTCTGGGCGCAGCTGCAGGATGATTTTTCGGATGGGGATTTCACGAATAACCCCACCTGGAGCGGTACGGATGCTTACTGGACCATCACCTCCGATAAGCGCCTGCGCAGCAATGGCCCTTCTGCTACCGCTACCCTGTACCTCTCTACCCCCAATAGCCTGATAGACGATATAGAATGGCGCTTCTGGGTGCGGGTGGGTTTTAATCCTTCCACACAGAACTATGTGCGCATTTACCTCGTAGCGGACCGAGCTGACCTTACGGATCCTGGGCTCAATGGCTATTACCTTAAGCTGGGAGGAATTTCGGGTTCGCTGGACAGCCTGGAGCTATGGCGGCAGGCGGGTACCACGCATATGCGGCTTGCGGGGGGCATCCCAGGGCGCTTCGGCAATACCAATAACATCCTCTGGGTACGGGTGCTGCGCTCCAGCACCGGCACTTGGGAAGCCTACACCGACACCGCCGGCTACTGGGAAGCGGAGTTTACTGTAACCGATAACTCCCTCACTACCACCAGCTACTTCGGGGTGTATTTCGCGCATACCTCTACCAATCGGCAAAACCTCTGGCTGGATGATTTTTATATCGGCCCGCAGCTAATAGACATGCTTCCGCCCCATCTTGTGGGGGTGGAGATTCTTTCGCCGACCCAGCTCAAGCTAACCTTTTCAGAAGCTGTAGAACTAAGTTCGGCTACCAGCCCGGCCAATTATACTCTCACGCCGGGACCGATCCCTATTACGGCAGCGACCCGGCCTACCCTTAGTACCGTAGAGCTTACCTTAGGGCAGAACCTCCAGCCCTCTGAGCCCTATACTTTGACCTATGCGGGCATTCAAGACATGGCTGGTAATGTGGGCGGGGGAAGCTTCTCCCCGATAGTCCTGCCCGAAGCCGTAGCCGTAGGCGACCTGGTGTTTTCGGAGATTATGGCTAAGCCTACTCCGCCAGTGGGTTTGCCGCCGTATGAGTACTGCGAGCTTTTCAATACTTCAAATAAGTGGCTAGACCTTAAGGATGTGCGATTTTGCGATGCGGCTCGGTGTGTCACGCTGCCAGCGGTAACTCTGCCGCCAGGTTCTTACCTGCTACTTGTACCCAGTGCTGCTGCGAGCGACTATCCGTACGCAATTGCTCTTTCTAGCTGGCCTACCCTCAATGACAGTGGAGATAGCCTTTCGCTGTGGGGGCCTAATGATGAGCCTTTGGATGCTGTAATTTACAGCTCGGCCTGGTACCGCAATCCCGCAAAAGCCCAAGGAGGCTGGAGCTTAGAGCGGATTGATCTGAGCAACCGTTGCGCTACGGACTCTAACTGGATTGCGTCGCAAGATCCCAGTGGAGGCACGCCGGGCGCCGCCAATAGTGTAGCTGGTACGTGGCAAGACTTGACTCCGCCTAGTCTGGTACAGGTGAGCTTTCGAGCTGCAGATGAGATGGTCTTGCGCTTCTCAGAGCCTGTAGATACCGTAGCTATGCAAAGTCCAGCTCGCTACCAGATTGTAGGTGGTCCAGCTGTGCAGCAAGCAAGCGTCTGGGAGCCTCGAGAGGTACTTCTGCGCCTCGCTAGCCCTATCCCTACTAGCACAGACTTAGTTTTGGAGGTGCTTGCGCGCGACTGCATGGGCAATGAAGCTCAGCTAAGTTATCCCTTCGGCTTACCGGAGCCAGCTGACCCTTTTGATGTCGTGCTTACAGAGATTATGGCCGATCCCGATCCGCCAGTGGGCCTGCCGCCTTTTGAGTACATAGAGCTGTATAACCGTTCTACCAAGTGGATCTCCTTAGAGGGCTGGGGCTTGCAGATAGGCCGTTCTTCCCGCACGCTGCCCGGCTATCTTTTACGGCCCGGGGCTTACTTAGTACTCTCTTCGGTGGAGGGGGCGCTTGCTTTGGCCTCGTACGGGCCTACCTTAGGGCTCACGAGCTTCCCTGCTGTACCTAATAGCGGAGCTACAATCACCCTTTCGGACCCTTCAGGGCGTCTCATAGAGAGCGTTACCTACAGCTTAGACTGGTACGGCGACCCGACCAAGAAAGAAGGCGGATGGAGCTTAGAGCGACGGTGGGCAGACTGGCTGTGTGGGGGCGCCACTGGATGGGGAGCAAGTGTCGCAGACTTAGGGGGCACGCCTGGAGGCCCAAGCAGCCTCCGGGAAAGTACTGCTCCACCGCCAGCCTCTATCGTACAGGCCTACTACGTCTCTCCCAGCCTCTACCTGCGCTTCTCGGAGCGGATGGATAGTCTTTCTCTGGCAGATGTAGGGCGCTATGCCTTAGAGCCCGAGGCCCCTCTTTTGGCTGCTACCCCTTTGGAAGGAGGGTTTGCTGTGGAGCTTTTGCCTATGGTAGCCCTGCGGGAAAACACCACCTATCGCATCCAGGCCTTCGGGCTAAGCTCCTGCGCAGGGCAGCTCTACGATACCCTCTGGGCAGAGCTGGCCGTACCCGCGCCTATTCAGCCTGGGGATGTGGTTATCAATGAGATTCTTCCTGAGCCGCAGTCGGGCGGGGCTCGCTATGTGGAGCTGTATAACGTCTCGGATAAGCTGGTAGACATAGGTAGTCTCGCCTTAGCGAGGGGCTCGCCTCCGACTCGCTGGCAAGTGGTAGCTTCAGGGCCGGTGCTCCTCAGGCCAAGGAGCTACCTATGCTTATCAGCGGATACGGCAGATGTGCAGCGTCGTTACTTGCCCCCGCCGGAGGCTCGCTTCCACCAGATGCGCGG
>CALKJV010000168.1 GCA_937995505.1 uncultured Bacteroidia bacterium
AGCAAAGCTCTGCTTGTGCTCTTAGAGACCGTCTTTGGCCCAGGGAAGCAAGACGGGTACGCTCCCCGCTACCGCTGGATTGGACAGCGAGCTGTGCTCGTGTATGACCAAAATATCCTCACTCGCAATACCGAAGTGCGATTGGAAAGCTTAGTGCTCCAACGGCAGCTGGAGCGGGATGCCTATCGGCAGTTTGAGGACCGATGAAGCGATTTGTGCTTTTTGGGCGGTGGACCGCTCGGCTGCAAGAGGAGCTATTAGAGACTTGGCGGCAGTTTCTCCAAGCCCAAGGGGTGCTGCTCCAAGTGGAGGCTTCCCTTTGGGAGGCGTGGGTTCGGGGGTATCCGGACGCTCGCAGCTTGCCGAGCTTCTCCAGTATAGCCGAGTTAGAAGGTACCCAAATGGCTTTCGTGATAGGAGGGGATGGAGCCTTTTTAGATGCGGTGCGTATGGTAGCTCCCCTGGGGGTTCCGTTAGTGGGCGTACATGCAGGGCGACTGGGCTTTCTGACAGATATTCCGCAAGAGAGGCTCTTAGAAACTACACAAGACATTTTAGCAGGAAGGTACAGCTTAGAGCTGCGCACGCTGCTCTCGGTTACGACGGAGCCCGAGGTTTTTGGGCCGCACGAGGCTTTTGCCCTAAATGAAGTGGCTTTTTCTAAAGCCCTGACCGGAGAGATGATCTTAGTGGACGTGTATCTGAATGGCCAGCTGGTCAATACGTACTGGGCTGATGGAGTGCTTGTTTCTACGCCGACGGGTTCCACGGCTTACTCGCTGGCGTGTGGGGGGCCGATCCTGACGCCTGACTGCCGAAACTTTGTGCTCACGCCGATAGCACCGCATTCCCTGACGGTACGGCCCCTGGTGCTGCCAGATGATGGGGTGCTGACGGTGACGTTTCGTTCGCGCACAGGCCAAGTACAGATCGCAGTGGATGGGCGAAGCGTTACGGTACCTCATGACACCGCAGTAGCCCTGCGCAAGCTCTCTACTCCGCTCAAATCCGTCAAACTGCCCGGGCACAGCTACTTTCGGACGCTGCGAGACCGCTTGTCGTGGGGGATAGATCGGCGAGAGGGCTTCTAATGTAGCTTTGTAAGATGCTGCGTTACCTTTGGAGTGTAGGCTTGGTAGGTTGGGCACAAGTATGCGGTACGGACTGGGTGAGTCGCATGCCGCATGCACCTGCCGTACCCTCAGAGCTGCGTACGAGGGGCTGGCCCGATACCAGCTGCCATCCCGTGGCAAGCTACATAATCCCCATTGTCTTTCATGTGATTCATGGTGGAGGGGCAGATAGTGTGCTGGCGACAGAGATAGAGGCGCAGCTCCAGCGCTTATTTGAAGACTTTCGGCGGATTCCGGGGAGCTTGGGCTTTACTCCCAAAGGGGTGGATATGGATATAGAGTTTTCCTTAGCCACTCGCGATCCGAATGGGCAGCCGACCACAGGGGTTGTGTATTGGCGATATGATGCGCCGCCGCTTAGCTGGTCGCAGCCGGGCCTTTGTGTGACCAGTGAAGTCGCTATGAAGTCAGCCACAGCTTGGCCCCAGGATAAGTACCTCAATATATGGGTAGTGCCGGCGATTTGCGGTTTCTCTGGGAACTGCTCGGACTGCTGGGGGATAGCCGGGTATGCCTATTACCCGGATGTAGGGGCGCCCTGGTACGGCTCAGTGGTAGCGGCGCAGTTTATTGGAGGGAACCTTTCAGGGCGGGGAGGCCGCACTCTCGTGCATGAACTGGGCCATAATCTCGGCTTAGCCCATCCCTTTGAGGGGGGATGTGGGAGCTCTGACTGTCATACCTCCGGCGATGAAGTATGTGATACACCGCCGACCGCTCAAGAAAACTTCTCCGTGCGTCGCCAGAATACCTGCGCTACCGATGTGCCAGATCGCTCCGATGATCCGAGAAACTTCATGGACTACGTGGATGATGCAAGCATGAGCCATTTCACGCAAGGGCAGTGGGAAAGGGCAGAAAGCTTCCTCTTCTCACCCAGCTCGTCCTTATGGCCGCTTTATGACCCTTCTAATTTGCTACAGACGGGTACGGGGCCTTATGGTCGGGTGAAAGTAGATTTCTGGGCGGAATCCCGGCGAGTACTTGTGGGCACGCCGGTTCGGTTTCATGCGGTAGCTGCGGGGGCTCCTTCTCAGTTTTGGTGGGACTTTTCGGGAGGGGTAGCCGATGATTCGCTCTCTCCCTGTCCGACTGTGGCTTTTCCTTCCCCAGGTAGTTATTCTGTGCGTCTCATAGCCCAAAATGCCAGTGGGGCGCAAGACACGCTCCTGCGAGCAGCGTACATTACAGTAGAAGACTCCATCTGGCCTCTTCCTCTGCGGCAGGGGTGGGATTCTCTGCCTTTTCCCCCCGCCGGCGTCTCCATAGAAAACTTAGACCGGGGGCAAGGCGGTAGCCGCACCTGGGAGCGTTGGGGGAGCCCTTCAACCCCCTATGGAGCGTACGGCCAATCCTATTACACGCTCCGTCTGCCGTTTTTTGCCTACTCGCGCTATGGGGAGCGAGATTACCTCCTGACTCCAGCGCTGGACTTTCGGGTAGATAGTGGATATACGGTACAGCTGCGCTTCGCGGTAAGCTATGCTTGTTTAGACTGGGGTGGAGGGAACTCCATCCCGGCTATTTATGCAGATACCTTGCGGGTATGGGCTTCGCCAGATGGGGGTGGGCGATGGGAGCTTCTCTACCAGCAAGGAGGCACCGATCTAAGCACTTACCCAGGCGGATGTAGGCAAGTACGGGGGGCTCTCTCCGGGGCTACGCACTTACCTACTCCTACTACCTGGCGTACAGATACCATAGACCTAACGCCCTATCGGGGGCTCGTAGGGGTACGGCTCCGCTTTGAAGGCGTATGCGGTTTTGGGAACACGCTCTACTTAGACGACCTTGTGATAGATACAGTGCCTGCGCCTATTAGAAGCACAGCTGTGCTTTCGCCGCCTCTTTCTATCGGCGCCATCCCACAAGGGATTCAGCTCCAGCTAACTTCCCCCCAGACGCTCTCTCTCACAGTCTACACGCCTCTCGGTCAGCGGGTTTGGCAGGAGGTGCGGGATTTTGCAGCCGGGACACATTCCCTCTCTCTCCCGGACTTAGCCGCCGGAGTGTACATGGTAGAGGTGCGCTCGGTAGATGGGCGGTATCGGGTTTGGCAGCGGATGTTGAGCTTACCCTAATATGTATATTTGTAACATGCGTTACCTCCTCCTCTGGGCAGGGGCTGTAATTTGGGCGCAGGCGGAATGGTGTGGGTTTGAAAGCTATGGGCGCCTCTTGCGAGCGGAAGATACCGAGCTTGACTTACGGCAGGCGCTTTTAGAGAGTGCTGCGCATGTAGTAGTCCAGGCTCGTCAGGCCCAAGCTGAGCTGGAATGCACGCAGAGCAGCTACGTAATTCCTGTCGTTTTTCACATCATCTACTCCAGCGCCAGTGATAGCATCAGTTATGAGCGGGTATGGAACCAGATGCTGCGGGTGTTTGAAGATTTTCGGCGGGTGCCAGAGAGCGCTGGCTATGCGGGCGTAGGCGTAGATACTAAGATAGAGTTCTCTTTAGCCACCAAAGACCCAAATGGCAACCCGACTACCGGTGTAGTATATTGGCGATACGACCAGCCGCCGCTGAACTGGTCCAGCCGAGATTTCTGCCGAGAGACACAAGATCTCCCTATGAAGCAAGCGACTGGATGGGACCGCACGAAATACCTCAATGTCTGGATTGTCCCCCGCCTGTGCGTAGACCCCAATGGGGGCACCAACTGTACGAGCTGTAACTCAGTGGCCGGGTATGCTTTTTTCCCGAGCGCCAGTGCAGATAGATTCGGGACGGTAATTGGTTCTGACTTTTTCTGGGGGGGGCCTTTCGGCAGGGGGCCTCGCACCCTCGTACACGAGCTGGGGCATAATCTCAACCTTTATCATACTTTTCAGAGTGGGTGCGGTACTACGAATTGTACCACTTCTGGGGATGGTGTATGCGATACGCCGCCTACGGCGCAGAATAACTTTTCCGTGCGTCGGCAAAATACCTGCACCAATGACTCTCCCGACCGACCGGATAACCCGCGTAACTACATGGATTATGTCAATGATGCGGACATGTCGTACTTCTCAGCCGGGCAGATCACTCGATCCACTGCTGCGATGAACTCCTCCTCTTCTCGGCTCTATTCTCTTTCGCGTGCTAGCAATCGCCAGCCTACTGGTACAGGTCCCTACGGCCATGTGAAGGCCTACTTCGCTGCAGCCCTTCGCCAGGGCTGTGTAGGGGTGCCGATTGACTTTTATAGCTATAGCATGGGAATGCCGCATCTTTACTCGTGGGATTTCAGCGGAGGGGTTCCAGACGATCCGAACGCTTCGTGCCCCTCAGTAACCTTCAGCCAAGCCGGTACCTATGATGTTCAGCTTGTCGTAGAAAACCTCAGTGGGCGTCGCGATACCTTGCAGAAGGCAAACTACATCACCGTTTTAGACACGCTGTACGCCTT
>CALKJV010000169.1 GCA_937995505.1 uncultured Bacteroidia bacterium
GGTTATCGCAGCCAAGTGAGTAGCTCGGTCTCGTACGGGGTAGCGCAGGTAGGCGATGAGCTTGCCTTGTCCAGCAGTGATGTATTCATAGTACCGCTCAGAACGGCTCCAAATCACTGGAGCCGGCGTAGGAGGAAAAGGCGGGAAGGGACCTTCGCCCCACTGACGCAGGCGCTGCATGCCTTCGTACAGCGCATAGGAGAGGGGGGGATATTCGCTCTCAGGCAGGGGGTATAGACGCGCTCGCAGAGGAAACATGCGAGGATGCAGTTCTAGCTGCAGCTCTATCAGCTCTCCCGCCCGAGAAACCGGCACCCGAGCGACATAGATGTAGCGTACAGATCCCGATTGTAGGAAGTATAAACCTGGGGCTAAGGTAGGCTTTGCAGCCACAGGCACTACTTGACGCCAATTGAGGGGCCGTTCCTCAAAAAGATTATCTACGCGCAGTCCTTCGGGGTTCCAGCAGGAGATCACGAGCTTGTAATGCTCTCCGAGAAAGAGCAGGTGTCGCTGCACCAGGCGAGCTACAAAAGACGCATCTATCTCCTCTGCCTCGGCCCAGAGGGTACTATCTGCGGCCAAGCGCGGTAAAACTTGGGCTAGGCGATATTCCAGGGCTGGATCTTGCAATCGCAGCACCCGAGGTGCCTGCGCTTCTAGAAGGCGACGAGCCCGCAGCTCGTATCCCCAGTCAATCCATCCATTCAGCGCTACGACCAGGCAGAGTGCTACAAAAGCTTCTACGAGATACGAACGGGACTTGCTTGGGTAGAGAAGCAAACCATATAAAAGCCCTAAAGCCACCGCTGCCCATACCGCTAAGCCCACCCACAGAGCTAGAAAGACCACTCCTACCGCTCCGATAGCCACCCCCCCCCAGGGCTGCAAGGAAAACTTACGACGCAAAAAGACCAGCACATGCCAAAAAATCATCAGGATAGCTGTCCATCCTGCGAGGGTTGTCCAGCTAAGCCGGTTCATGGGGTCTATTTCTACTTGGCTATCGCGCACAAGCAGGTAAAAAGCCCCTCCAAAAAGCCCCCACACTCCCAAGAATCCCAAGAGATAGCCAAAGGCAGGCTTCTTGGGCTCGGTCGGGATGTGGTGTAAGAAGGTGGTAAGCCACAGTAGGATTAGGAGAGTCCACGCTATATCCCATAAGCTCGTATGCAGGGGGGAGAGGGCACACTTTTGCACAGAGGCGAAAGGAGCCTCAAAAAGCCGTTCTGGTAGCCCGGTCCAGTGAAGGATCTGCCAAAGCCCAACTAGAATCGCCAAAAAATACCAGCGGTATTTCCATTCAGAAAGGTGCGCGCGCAGATAGGCATTCAGATACAAAAGACCAGCAAAAAGGCCTATTCCGAGAAATCCCACATAGACCCACCGCAGAGGGAGTCGGAGCCGCTCAGGGCATCCCATGTAGAGGCGCAAGAGAGAACGGCCTTGTAGGTCAGAGAGGACGAAAGGGATTCCTTGGGCGGAGCGATGCAGGCACGCCTCGGGAAGGCCTATCGCCGTAAAGAGGGTGTAGGCCCCATCCGAAGCCAAGCTCGGCGGTGGCTCCACGAGGATGGGGATAAGGACCACCTGCACCTGCGTATCCAGCGGTAGCTTGAGGCAATAGTAGAGGCTTCGGTCATCCTGCACGAGCTCAGGCCCTACATACCGTAGACTCGGCGGCACCTTTGGAATCGGCCAACGGGCGGTATTCCACTCCCGCAGCTGCCCAGAAGCGGTATAGCGCAAAAAAAGTACCTCGGAGTGGGCTTGCCAAGCACTAGGACGCTCGCGATACGCGTAAAGCTGCCCGGAGACTTCGCGCAGCTTCTGCTGCCAGTATCGCTCTGCGAGCTGCGCAGCTAACGCCGCATGCCAGCGCAGAGGACTAAGCTCATTCAGTAAAGCAAGGCTACCTCCTATACCCAGGCACCAGAGGGCTATTTGGCCTGCCCGGCGCCACATAACTTATTCTCGGGAACGGGCTATCCGCTTCCCATACATATGCAGAAGGCCATACTTATCTGTGCTGAAATCTACCACCCGTTCCACTACCTCACGCAGATGCTGGGGCACCGAAAAAACAAGCTTCCGACGATCACGCAAAAGCAGTGTAAAGGTAACAAGCACTCCATCGCTCTGCGTGAAGTAATCGTATACCTTTTCCCAGGGGATAAGCTCCACCTCCCACGCAAAGCGCCCCCAGTCAAAGTATATCTGGTAAAATCCTCGCTCGGAAAGCGGCTGCACAAACTGGTACCGAAGCCCAGCATATAGCACACCCAAAAGTATCACGAGCCCGAAGAAGAGGAGAGAAAGCGTGCGCCAAAGTTGGGTTACTTCAGGCTGGGCATGATACTTGATAGCAAAAGCGTAGCTGACCATACCTGCGCTCAGGAGGGCTAAGCCGCCTAAAAAGAACCCCGCTGTCCATACACCGAAGTGCGGCTTTTCCCAGTGAAGGAGGATATCGGAAAGCTTTTTGCGCAGAGCGACAGAAAACCCCCATACCAGAGCCGTTAGGGAGGCAAGCAAAAAGGAGACGGCTTTGAGCGCAATCAAAGCCACTTCAAGGGCGTCTACCATATCGGCGCGACTAAGATAAACAATTGGAATGACTGGGGCAGTCGCTGAGGGGTCTTACCTTTGGGTATGCTATGGGCATTAGGCGGCTACTTTCTCGTGAGCTTAGCGGTAGGGATGTGGGGTCGGCGTCGTACCCGTGGCACGGTAGAGGGCTACTTTGCGGCAGGGCGGCAGTTGCCTTGGCCGTTGGCTGCACTTAGCATGGTGGCGACGACCTTCGCTGTGGATACCCCGCTTGCCATCACCGAGTATGTCCGAGAAGGTGGCCTCGCCGCCAACTGGCGCTGGTGGAACATGCTCATCGGAGGTATGCTCAGTGTAGTAGTTTTTGCCCCTCTATGGCGCCGCAGCGGCGTACTTACAGACAGTGAGATTCTCTCGCTACGGTACGGCGACCGCCCCGCCCAGTGGCTACGGGCCGTGCGAGCGATATGGCTCGGGGGTTTCATCAACCTCATCATTCTCGGCTGGGTACAGACCGCCATGCGTACGGTACTCACTGCCTTCGTCGGGCTAAGCGATACCCAGGCCTACCTCCTTTTAGCAGGCTGCACGGCGGTTACGCTGCTCTACACGCTGCTTGGGGGCTTATGGAGCGTGGTATGGACCGATGTCCTCCAGCTTGCTTTAGCGCTCACCAGTACGACCCTGCTCATGGTACGAGTGCTAGCAGCGGTAGACCTTAGCCAACTACCTCCTTCGGTGTGGGGGCTCTTCCCAGGCGAAGGGGTAGCAGGCTGGAGCGCACTCACCGCACTGGCCTTTTTAGGGGTGCAGTGGTGGGCCAGCTGGTACCCCGGCGCCGAACCGGCCGGGGGCGGCTACATCCTGCAGCGAATGGCTTCTACCCCTTCCCCTAGCGCCGCCCAAAAAGCTCTCGCCCTCTTCCAAGTGCTCCACTACGCTGTGCGACCGGCTACCTGGTTCGCTGTGGCCTTAGCTTCCCTCCTCGTCTTCCCTACCTTAGAAGACTCCAAAAGCGCTTACCTCCTTATGGCCAGGCAATTCCTCTCCCCCACCGAACAGCTCATCTTACTTATAGGCCTGGCAGGTGCTTACATGAGCACCCTCTCTACCCACTTCAACTGGGGGGCCTCCTATGTCGCACGAGATTTAGGCCTGTCAGAGAAACAGGGCCTACAAGCCGGGCTTTGGGCTACCCTCCTCCTCGCTGTCGCTAGCGTCGCCATCACCCCCTTCATGACCAGCGTCGCCGGCGCCTGGAACTTTCTCTTAGAGTCCGGCGCAGGTACAGGCTTCGTGCTCATCCTGCGCTGGTTTTGGAGACGACTCACTATCTGGAGCGAAATAACAGCCCTCGTAGCTCCGATGGTAGGCTATGGGATTTTCCGATGGGGAGCTCACTGGGAGTTTCCGCATAGTTACTTAGCGACGGTAGCTTTCACGGTAGGAGCGGTGCTAAGTATCACTTTTTTAGGGAAAGGCACCCA
>CALKJV010000170.1 GCA_937995505.1 uncultured Bacteroidia bacterium
GGCGCGCTTGTGCTGAATGGCCAAACCCAGACCCTGCGGGGCAGCTTCGCCATACGGACCGACACGCTGCGTCTCTTGGGCACTGATCCTAAAATTCTCTCTACCGATCTTTACATCGACCGCCTCTTAGAGCTAGGGAATGCAGAGCTACGCACGCAAAACCGCTCTGCTGCCGTACGCAATCCCGACCCCGCTGCCATCACTCGCCAAAGTGGCTTTGTCAGCACCGACCCAGGTGGCTACTTGGAGCGAGCTACAGACCGGGTAGCCACCTACCTATTTCCTGTAGGGAGTGCTACACCACTTCGCTATAGGCCAGTAGAGATCGTGCCCAGTACGGGAGCGGCTCATCGCTACGCTGTACGCCTCGCCAACGCCGATCCTACCACAGAAGGCCGTCCCAGAGACCAAAGGCATCCCGACCTCTGCGAAATCAACCCCCTCTACGACCACTACATCAACCGTTTAGCTGGCAGTGACCCCGCCGAACTGCGCCTATACTACGGCGCTGGCGACCCCATCACCGGCCCCATCGCCCAGTGGAAAACCGCACTCTGGGTACCCACTCCAGCCCAAGCTATACCCTCTGGCTGGAGCCTACCCGGATGGAATGACTTCTCTGAGCCTTACTTCGCTTTCTCTGAGCGAGCTGTGCAAGTTTCCCTTACGGCCTCCGCTGATACCGTAGAAGTAGGCCAGCCCGTGTCTTTTACCGCTACAAGCCAGCCTGCAACCACTACTTATACCTGGCAATTTGGAGAAGGTACGATTCGCCCCGGCGGGAGCAGCGAAACCTTCTCTTATACGCAACCAGGTACCTACATCGTACGAGCCAGCGCCCCGCCATGTAGTGATACGGCAGCTCGCACAGTAGTAGTGATTGCTCCTGCCTTGATAAATATCCCTACGGTATTCTCGCCCAATCAGGACGGCATCAATGACACTTGGGGCATAGAGCTGCGAGGGCAAGTAAAGTCCCTCCGTTGGCAAGTCTATGACCGCTGGGGCATCAAAGTAGCCGAAGGTAATAGCTCTACCGCCCGCTGGGACGGTACCCGAAATGGCCAGCCCTGCCCAGAAGGCGCTTACATCTTCATTGTAGAGCTAGAAACCCTAAGCGGAGAGAAGTTCACCCGCAGCGGAACCCTCTCCCTCCTGCGATAGATATAAGAGAGGTTGGGATAAGGCCGCCTCTCTCTCTGTGTGCCCTCCGTGTCTCCGTGGTTTTATCTTCTTTTTCACCACAGAGGCACACAGAACACGGAGGTTTTATACAGAGTAGAGGCGCATCCACCTTCCCCTTTTCCACAATCTTTTCACTCCACTCTGAAACTCATGCCCTTTCCAAGCTGTTAATTTTGGGTGCTATGGCGACGCAAACCTACCGCTTCGGAGGACGTGAGTTCGTCCTGGACGTAACGAAAGCCGAGCAGGCTATTGCTGAAAAGCAGGTAATCAATGGCCGCATCACGATGGCTTTCAACCTCCTACCCCTTAAGTACCCGTGGGCGTACGACCTCTACCGCACCATGAAGGCCAACCATTGGGAGCCTGAGGACATTCCTATGCATAAAGACGTAGCCCAATGGAAAAGTAGCGAAATCACGGACCTTGACCGCTGGATCATCCGCATGGCGGTGGGCTACTTCTCGGCGGCGGAGGGGATTGTGGGAGATAATATCCTCCATGTGGTGCGTGAGCTTGTTACCGCCAGCGAACTCAAACTCGTCCTTGGCCGTCACGCCCACGAGGAAAATGTCCATGCCGACTCGCTTCTGTATATGATTTCCTCACTGGGCATTGACCCTTATGAGTGCGAGGCCATGTTTGTAGATGTGCCCACTATCCGAGCTAAAAATGCCTTCGTAACGCAAATATCCCATACCCTTCGGCGAGACCTGAACCTCACCCAGACTGCTAATAAGCAACTGCTCGCAAAAAACATCTTCACCTTTGGGCTGGTGATGGAAGGGACGCAGTTCTATGGACTTTTTGGCATGGTACTGAGCCTGTATCGGCAAGGAAAGTTTCCAGGCATCGGCCAAATGTTCCGTTACACGCTGCGGGATGAGAGTAACCATATTGAGCTTTTCCGCCGCCTCCTTTTAGAACTGGTCCAGGAAAATCCCGATATCTGGACGCCCGCTTTTCAAGAGGAGCTGCGGACTACGATGGCAGAAGGAGTGCGTTTAGAAGAAGAGTTTATCCAAGATACGCTGCCTCTGCCCGCCATAGGGCTCAAGACCGAAGAGTTTGTGGAATACATTCGCTATATTTCCAATCGGCGCTTACAAAGTGTAGGGTTAGAGCCGCTTTTCCCCGGAGCGCAAAATACGCTGCCTTGGCTAGCGGAGCTCATGGATATTCGCAAGGAACAAAACTTTTTTGAAGGCCGCGTAACAGAATATCGCAAAGCCTCTGCCCTCGCAGTGACCAGCGATGATGAGCTATAAGCAACTCTAAAGGGATTCTCTCCACAAAAAGAGGGGGCATGAAAAGCCCCCTCTTAGTTTTTTTCTGCATACCTTTGCCGCATGGAGCAGCCTACTGCGACCGGAAAGGTCGTCCAAATCATCGGCGCCGTCGTAGATGTGGAATTTGACTCAAAAGATGGATACCTACCTGAGATCTACGACGCCCTCCTCTTGGAAGCCCGAGGAAATAAAGTCTACCTGGAAGTACAGCAGCACCTCGGCGAGTATCGGGTACGCACGGTGGCTATGGATAGCACCGATGGCTTCAAGCGGGGAGATACCGTTCGGGCCTTAGGTGGTCCCATCTCCATACCCGTCGGAGAAAGCATCCGGGGCCGACTGATCAATGTAGTTGGAGAACCGATTGATGGCCTCCCACCCATTCAGAGCCAGAAACGCTATCCCATCCATCGCCCAGCCCCTCCTTTTGAGGAACTCTCTACCGAACCGCGCGTGCTCCTCACTGGAATCAAAGCCATTGACCTCCTCATCCCTTACAAAAAGGGCGGAAAGATTGGACTCTTCGGGGGGGCTGGTGTAGGTAAAACTGTGTTGATTATGGAGCTTATCAATAACATCGCCAAAGCTCATAAAGGTCTCTCGGTATTCGCTGGTGTAGGCGAAAGAACCCGAGAAGGCAATGACCTCCTGCGAGAAATGATAGAGGCTGGAGTGGCTCGCTACGGAGAAGCCTTCAAACACAGCATGGAGAAAGGTGGCTGGGACCTCAGCCAAGTCAAACTCAATGAACTTCAAGAGTCTCAAATCACCCTTGTTTTCGGCCAGATGAACGAGCCCCCCGGCGTACGCGCTCGCGTAGCCGTAACGGGCGTCACCATCGCCGAGTACTTCCGGGATGGCGAACCCGAAGATACGACGGGGCGAGATGTGCTGTTTTTCATAGACAATATCTTCCGCTTTGTGCAGGCAGGCTCTGAAGTATCTGCGCTTCTCGGGCGTATCCCCTCCGCCGTAGGCTATCAGCCTACCCTCGCCACAGAAATGGGCTCTCTCCAAGAGCGCATCACCTCTACCCGACGCGGCTCCATCACTTCCATCCAAGCCATCTATGTGCCTGCGGATGACTATACAGACCCTGCGCCCGCTACGACCTTCGCTCACTTAGACGCTACTACTGAGCTTTCCCGGGCTATCGCTGAATTGGGCATTTATCCCGCGATTGACCCACTCACTTCCACCTCTCAAATGCTCAATCCCGAAATAGACGAGAAAACCGTGAAAAGCCACTACCAGACAGCCCAGCGGGTCAAAGCTATCTTACAGCGCTACAAGGAGCTGCAAGATATCATCAACATTCTCGGCCGCGAAGAGCTCTCCGAAGAAGACAAGCTCGTAGAAGCCCGTGCCCGTAAGGTACAGCGCTTTTTGAGTCAGCCCTTCCATGTGGCAGAAGCCTTCACGGGTATGCCCGGGGTTTTCGTGCCGATAGAAGAGACGGTACGGGGCTTCAAGATGATCTTGGATGGGGAGCTGGACCACCTGCCCGAGCAAGCCTTCTACATGGTGGGCACGATTGATCAGGCGATTGAGAAAGGCAAAAAGATCTTAGCTGAGGTAGGCGCATGAAAGTAGCCGTTTACAGCCCCGAAGGCCCCTTGTATGTGGGAGAAGCGCGCAGGGTGCGTGCAGTAGGGGTAGAAGGGAGCTTTGAGGTGCTGGATGGACACGCCCCTCTAATTGCTCAGCTCGCTGCGGGCCCGCTATCTATCCTCACGACCGCAGAAGAAAAGCGCTTTGAACTCACAGGCGGCTTTTTGTGGGTAGAAAGCGACACTGTACGCGTGGTAGCTTCATAAGTCCATACCTCCTCCCTTAAAACCTTATGCGGGCGCTCTTACAGGCGCCCGCATGTTTTTATAAGGGGGATGGAACTGCGATTACGGCAGGAAGACCCGCTGGGTTTTTTCGCCGGATCGCAAGATATAAACCCCAGAAGGCAGCGGTAGGGTATGCGTGCCCCTTCCAAGCTCAGCTTGCCAGACCCGCTGCCCTAAAAGGGTATAGGCTTCTACATGCAGCGGTTCATCGCTAAATACCTGCAAGGTATGCTGCCCAGGGTCTACGTGCCAGTGAGGCGTTTGGGCTTGGGCTAAAAGCTCCACCGTGCGAGAGTAAACAGGAGAGGCCCCGGGCTCTTCTACCCGCAGCCGATAGAACCACCGCTCGGCAGGGGGCGGCAGCTCATCCCGGACTCTATAGAAAGACGCAGGCCCTTGCGCTGGCACAAACCGCACAGGAATAAACGACTTACCTGGCACGCTACGCTCCACCCAATAGCCCGTTAGGCCCTCCTCTACCGCCGTAGCCCAGCTAAGCTCATTGTAGGTAGCAAAAACTTTGCCTTCCAATTGGCTCGCCCATACCACCGGCAGTACCGTGCAAGAAAGAGTCGCTTGGTCCTGGCAGTACGGGTACTTAGCAGAGACGGATGTTACATTGAAGGTAATCGTAACTCCTGTGGCACTTGTATTTACAGGAAAGGTGAGCAGCGCTTCCGGCCAATTGGGATCCGTGTTATTGAAGGTGATGGTAGGCGTATTTCCTAAGAGACCTGGCGGATTGGTAGTGATGTTATAGGAGATAGAGCTCCAGGGAATCTCATGCCACCACCGCAACCGCACTTGCACCCCGTTACTGCCCGTGCAGTTGAGGATCTCAGAGAAAACCCGCCACTTATTCGGATCTATGTCTAGCACGAAGGTATGTTCCTCGGTATTGGTATACC
>CALKJV010000171.1 GCA_937995505.1 uncultured Bacteroidia bacterium
AAGGGGACGGCTTTAGCGCAGCTCGTCGTATAACCCGTCTGCTTGCAGGCGCTGTCGCAGAATATCAACCCCCCGACTTAGTTGCGATTTGACTGTGCCTACGGGTACGTGGAGTACTTTTGCTATCTCTTCTATCTGCATGCTTTCCCAAAACCTCAGTCGGATAGGTTCACGGTAATGCTGGGGAAGCCTGTTTAGATAATCATTCATAATGCGCTCCACATCCTGTAGGTCTCGCAGCAAATGGGGGGACTCAACGCCCAGAACTTCAACCACGATGCGGTAGCTTTTCCATTCCTCCTCTTCTACTTGGAAGCTTTCTACATTTCCTTTTGGGCGTTCGCGCAGGGAGTCAATGGTGAAGTTTGCCATGCAGCGAGCAATCCAAGCGCCTACGCTACCTTTTTTGCGGTCGTAGTGAGCCAGGACGCGTGGGAACTTTTCCAAAAAAAAGTCGTGAGCAATATCGCGAGCTTTTTCGTCTATTCCTTCGTAGATTAGGCGGGCGGTACTATTTTTGTACAGGGTTGCCCGAGCTGTCTTGATTATGCTCTGGTAGTAGCGGTTGACTAAGGCGTTGTAGGCCTCATCTTTTTGGACAGGGTCTTTCACATAGAGCTCAATAAGCTCCTCATCGCTAAGGTCGTCAAGGTTACTTGCCATGGGTCTAAGCAAAGATAGCGAAAAAGCAGGTTTCTTTGTGCAGGGCCGCCCCGGCCTCAATCTGAGGTAGCGCGCCTTGAGCGGGCCTGCAGGCGCTAATTCCGAAAAATCTTTTTAAGCTAATTCCCGAACGTAATCCCCCCTGCATTCACAGTTATCTACCAAGCCTTGACTTAGGGAATCGGTACGCCGCAGCGGGTGGGATTAGCGTAGCTCTTCGTCCAATCTCCGCCGTTTTATCTCCTTAATAATGTAATTTTCTATCTTGCGTAGTCGCCTTGATACAGTGCTAGTGCTCAAACCCAAAGCTTTGGCTATTTCTTTTTGTTTCTTATGCTTTCTATAGCTCAATTTAAATATTTTTTGGTCTATTGCGGGCAAATATTTCACGATTTCACTTATTATTCTCTGCTTATCTCGGTTGTCTATTTGAGTATATGGTAAATCTGGCTCTACCGCGTTTTTCGATGAATGGATCTTCCCTTCTTCCTCTATTTGAAAGCTTTCAATTTGTTTAGGCTGGCCTCGTAAGAAGCTTATGACAAAATTTTTCACACATTCATTGATCCACTTATTTAGATCACCCTTTTGGGGGTCGTATTTTTCTAAAACTTTACGGAACTTCTTATCAAGAAACTCTTGTGTTAGGCCGCGTGCTTCCTCTTGTACTTCTACATAACTCAGACCTAGGTAGCCTTTGAAGAATAAGTGTTTACGAATCCTCTTGAACACGATCGGATCGTAGCGTTCGCATAGGATTCCATAGGCTTTTTCCCTCAGAGCAGGGTCATTCTGATAAAGCTCAACTAGCTTTTCACTGGGATGGCCTGCAACAGTACTATACATAGGTCGGGGCGAAAGTAATAAAAATCCAGGTTTTCTTACGCAGAGCTGCTCCGATGGGGTATAGGGTTTGTAGGGTGAGGAGGGGGAGGTCGGCCCACAGAGGGGCAAGCGCATGAGGGGCTTTGAGTTTGTAGAGGGCGAGGGCTTTGGCGAGAGGGGCAAGGAGCAGCGCCGGCCAGCTTATCGGCTGCAGAAGCCCTAAGATACCCCCCACAAGCTGCAAAGCTGGCGGTAAAGCCAGGGAGAGACGCAGGAGAGGGGGATAGTGCTTAGCCGTTTGGAGGTGGCGCCACTTTCGTCGCACAGCGAGGCCAAATGAAGCGGGGGCAGGCGAGCGGGTAGGGGCCCACCGCAGCGAAATGGCCTTAGAAGGTATCAGCTGAAGGGTAAGGTCATCATCGCCTGAGAGTTCCTTTCGCCAGAGAAAGAGCCCTAACCGCAGCCAAGCCCGCCGTACCGCCCACCCCCGTCCTGTAGCCATGTAGGGAAAGCCCCATGCCGCTCGGCCTACGGCCTCCAGCTGGACGAGATTTCCTTCATAGGCTGAGAGAAGCGCGCTTAGCCCTCCGTGCTTTTCTAACCAAGCAGGCGCAAGGATAGCCGAGACCCCTTCGCTCTCTCGTAGGAGCACTTCCGGCCAGCCCTCCGGAATAAAGGAGTCCGAATCTACAAGAACGCACCACTCATACTGAGCTTCATCAGAGAGGCGCCATAGGGCATACTTTTTGGGGCTCCAATCCGTAGGAACTTCGGAGATAGAAATCCATCTGAGGGGGAGCGTAGGCGGGGCTTCTTGCAGCACTTGCACAGTAGCATCTGTACATCGGTCTGCGGCTACCAGCACTTCCCAGGGTGCGGGGTAGCTTACTTGTGCGAGCTGAGCGAGGAGCTGTCGTAGCCCCTCTGCGTTATTGTGTACCGCTACGAGAAGGCTAAAAGGCGGCAGAGTTCCTCTCCCTTCCTGCGATACAGAAGCGCTGCGGTGGCGGGCCGCTGCCCATCCCAGCCAGAGCCAGTAGGCGCTTATGACGCCGCTAAGTGTGTAACTTAGAAGGCATGCGAGCCGCTGGGCTTCTTCTGCTTCTAAATCTAGCATGGGCTTGGGGTTTTTGGGCGCATCGGCGCATCAATCGGCTGGCGGTTTTTGGGCTGCCGGAGTCGCTCTTTGCGTTTTATCGGCCGCATATTGAATACCTTACCCGGCAAGCCACCAAGCCTGATGAACGGCGGGCGGCTTTTGCGTGGGAGCCCCCTCGCCACTACATTGACTTGGACCGGTATCCTGCTGAGCTGCCTCGCCGCTGGAGCGAAGCCGTAGCCCTTCTCTCCGAAGACACCTTGAATGCGCATGGGATTTTGCCCTGGCACCTGGAACGCAGCTTCTGGCAGCTGGTAGAGGCCTTTCAGCAGCGCCAGACAGGACGCATCCTCAAGCTCTCGGCAGAAATAGGGCATTATCTGGGCGATGCCCATGTGCCCCTCCACACTACCGCTAACTACAACGGCCAGCTTACAGGCCAGCAGGGCGTACATGGCTTGTGGGAAGCCCTCATACCGGAGCGTTTCGGAGATGGGTACGACTACTGGGTAGGGCAAGCCGCCCTCTGGCGCTCGGTGCAGGATACCCTTTGGGCTATTATCTACGAGACGCATGGGCTGGTAGAGCAAGTATTAGCCGCAGAGCGCGAAGCCACTGCTAAGGTAGGCGAAGCGCGCAAATTCACCTACCGGGAGCGAGGCCGGCAAACCGTGCGTACCTACTCGGAGGAGTTTTTGCAAGTATACCACGGGCTGCTGGAAGGGATGGTGGAGCGGCAGCTGCGGCGGGCGGTGCGGCGTCTGGCGAGCTTTTGGTATACGGCATGGCATGTGGCGGGCCGCCCTAACCTCTTAGAGGCCCTTCCGCCCGAAGCCCCCCCAGAAGAGAGTTATTCCGACTCTTTGCCGGCAGATCCGCGCTGCCCCGTGGGCAAGCGGCTAAGCTGCTGCGACGCTGAGCACTGGGCAGCCCTATCGGGTCCCGCTGAGTGGGATTCCTTAGGGCAGGCCCATTCTCCCCACCGGCAAGAGAGATTCATCTTGCCTTTTGTGCGCCGAAAAAAGTCCCCTTCTCTATGCTGCAGCGGTACGCCAAGCTCGTAGTGCTGGCCCATTCGGTTTTTGCCTTGCCTTTTGCGCTATGGGGCTTTGCGTGGGGGCTGTGGGAGGAGAGGGCTGTGGACTGGCTGGGGAAGCTTTTCTGGGTGCTGGTAGCGGTTTTTTCTGCTCGTACGGCGGCTATGGCCTTCAATCGGTATGCAGACTGGCGGATTGACGCCAAAAACCCCCGTACTACCAGCCGAGAGATTCCGCGAGGGGAGGTCCGCCCCAGAGAAGCTCTCCTTCTTACGCTCCTTGCGGCGGGGCTATTTGGGCTAGCCGCTTGGCAACTCTCGCCTTTGTGCGGTTACCTTGCGCCCGTAGCGCTGGTGATACTGCTGGGCTATTCCTACACGAAGCGCTTTACGGCGCTGGCGCATTACATCCTCGGGGTAGCGCTGGGGCTTGCTCCAGTGGGCGCCTACTTAGCTGTAACCGGCCGCTTTTCGGTAGAAATCGTAGGCGCAGGCCTTGCGGTAGCGCTATGGGTGGGCGGCTTTGATGTTTTGTATGCGCTGCAAGATGAGGCTTTTGACCGGGCGGAGGGCTTGCATAGTATACCTGTTCTCTTAGGTGAGAAGCGAGCTCGCGCGCTCTCGCTTGCAAGTCATGTAGCGGCCATAGGGCTTTTGGCTTGGATAGGGCAGCGGCTTTATGCAGGGGGATGGCTCTACTGGGTAGGCTGGGGGGCTTTCTCGGCTTTCGTGCTGCGCCAGCACTGGGTGAGCCGCGATAAAAGCCGCATCACCCGAACCTTTTTCACGCATAACGGCGTCGCTTCCGTCGTGTTTGGTACGCTGGCGATAGCTGCGCTATGGCTTTGAGCATGTTCTCGCTCCAGAGGGGCCCAGCTGCCCCTCTACTGGAGTAGGCCTTCTCCCGGGTAGGCCTTCATTCCCTTCCATGGCATGGGTCTGAAGCGGGCGGGTTTTTGTCGTACTTTCGCCCTATGGATCGCAAACCGCCCAGCGCTTCCCATACAGTGCTGACTGAAATGGTTTTTCCTAACCATGCCAATGCCTTAGGGAATCTCATGGGAGGGCAGCTGCTGTATTGGATGGATATTGCGGCGGCTATTGCAGCGTATAGGCATTCGCAGCGGGTGTGCGTGACGGCGGCGGTAGATTATGTGAGCTTTCGTTCGGCGATACGGGTAGGGGAGCTCCTTACGATTGAGGCGTATGTGACCCGAGCTTTTCGTACTTCTATGGAGGTGTATTTGCGGGTCTATGCGCAGAGCCTGCCGACCAATGAGCGTCGCCTTTCCAACGAGGCGTACTATACTTTTGTAGCGATTGACCAGAGTGGTTGTCCGATTCCGGTGCCGGAGGTAGAGCCGCAGACACAGGAGGAGCGACAGCAGTATGAGGGGGCACTTCGGCGGCGGGAGATGCGCCTTATTATGGCAGGTAAACTGGATCCCGCTCAGGCTTCTACCTTAAAGCTCACTTAGGGGGCTATGTCGGTGGATTGGGCGCCGATTCAACAGAAAATAGACGAGGCCTGGGCAGAACCTGCGCGGCTCTCCCTGAAGCCCTACCAAGAGGCAGTAGAAGCGGTGATTGCGGCCTTAGACGCAGGGCAGCTGCGCTGTGCTACGCCGACTGTGGAGGGGGAATGGCTCGTGCACGAATGGGTCAAGCGGGCTATTCTCTTGTACTTCCGCATGCGGGGCATTGAGTCTGTACAGGCCGGGGAGCTGACTTTTGCCGACAAGATTCCTGTCAAGCGCAAATTTGCAAAGGGGGTTCGGGTGGTGCCGCCGGGTGTGGCTCGGTATGGCAGCTACCTCGCGCCAGGCACGATTCTCATGCCCGGCTATGTAAATATCGGAGCTTATGTAGGGGAGGGCTCCATGATAGATACTTGGGCTACGGTGGGCTCGTGTGCGCAGATCGGCAAAAATGTGCATATCAGCGGTGGGGTGGGAATTGGGGGGGTTTTAGAGCCGCCGCAAGCTCACCCGGTGATTATTGAGGATGGGGCTTTTATTGGGAGCCGATGCATCGTGGTGGAAGGGGTTCGGGTAGGAGCTCAGGCTGTCTTAGGGGCAGGCGTGATCCTTACGGCCAGTATCCCCATTATAGATGCGACGAGGCCTTCTGGGCCGGAGTTTCGGGGCTACGTCCCGCCACGAGCGATTGTGGTGGCAGGCACGCGGGAGAAGGACCTCCCCGGGGGGCGATTTGGGCTTCCTTGTGGACTCATTATCGGCTGGCGCTCTGAAAAGCACGACGACAAGCTTGCGCTCAATGCGTTCCTTCGTGATCTGGGGGTGCCTATGTAGCACCTTATGGGCCCAGCGAGGGGTAGGACTGCTTTTTCAGGGGCGCTTCAATTATACCACTGATAGGGGTGAACCTGTACCTACGGGGTGGTTTTCTGATGCGGCGGTAGGGGTACACGCTAAAAGTTACCGATGGGGGGCAGGATGGGAGGTTTCGCTCCTATGGGTATACAAAGGCGGGCCTTCTGAAGTGCGCTTGCCCTTAGTGACGCAAGATTTCGCCGCAGGGCAATCTACTGCCTATAAGGCCGTAGAAGGCGCGTTTCGCTTCGGGCCCCGCTGGCAGGTGTTTTACCCTAAGACTGGGATCGCCGTAGGCTACCGCTACCAGCAAAGTGGGCTCTCTACCGATCCTCGGCGCAGCGTACAACCTTGGTACGCGTTTTTACCCTTAGGAATGACCCTGGAACTGCCGGTGCGATTCGGGACTACGGGCGTGAGTGCGTATTATGAGATTGGGCTGACTAACCTCCTTCGCCGCCCTGCCCGGCAGACGGGCCTGTACGAGGGCACGAAGCTGCGCCGCCTTTTAGTAGAGATCCATGTCCTATGGGGCGAAACTCGCTGAGTTTAGAGTATATTTGCTGCATGTCTGTGCTTGAGAAGCTCCATGCCGAGCTGCGCCGGCAGGCACTTTTAGGGGGGGCTGTACATGTTATCACTTGGGATCAGGAGGTTTGCATGCCCAAAGCAGGAGCGGCTCACCGAGCCGCTGTGGTTGGGACTCTCATGGCCTTTCTGCATCAGAGGGCCCAAAAAGAGCTCATTCCGCTTCTGCGGGAAGCCTCGCAGGATCCTGCGCTTTCCGATGAGCAACGACACAGCATAGAAGTGCTCCTGGAGGAGGTAGAGATAGCTGAGAAGATCCCTGAAGAACTCGTACAGGCCTTTTCAGAGACAGCAAGTCTCGCACAGATAGCTTGGGTAGAGGCCCGAGAGAAGTCTGATTTCTCTGTATTTGCGCCTTATCTTGAGAAGCTTGTCTCTCTCTCGCAAGAAAAAGCCCAAGCTATTGGGTATCAAGAAGAGCCTTACGAGGCGCTGCTCCACTTGTATGAGCGAAGTATCTCCCCTTCGGAGGTAGAGGCGCTTTTTGCGCAGGTGCGGCCGTTTCTCGTAGAGACCCTCCGCCTTTGCCAAGAGAATCCTGTAGAGGGCTTAGAGGGGCCAAGCTTGGCTTTGCCTGCTTCGGCTCAGCGTGCGCTGGTAGAGCAGGTCCTCACGAAGCTCGGATATGACCTCGGCCGGGGACGGATAGACCTCTCTGCGCATCCTTTCTGTAGCGGGTTCAATCCCGACGATGTGCGCATCACTATCCGCATCTACGAAGACGACCTTACTATGGCGCTGGGCTCGGCCCTGCATGAAATGGGGCATGCCTTGTACGAGCAGGGCTTACCCCGAGAACCCCTGGGCTGGCCTATCACTACGGCAGCCTCTCTCAGCATCCACGAATCGCAGTCGCGCTTCTGGGAAAATCATGTCGGAAATACCCTCGCTTTCTGGGAGTACTTATACACGCAGGTGCTGCCTGCTTACCAGCCGGCCTGGCTAAGCGAGTATACCCCCCTTACCTTAGCTCGGCGGGTCAATCGCATTCAACCTCACCTGATTCGCATCCAGTCGGATGAAGTGAGCTATCATCTGCATATTTTGCTCCGCTTTGAGCTGGAGCGTGCCCTGATTAATGGAGACCTGCGGGTGGCTGACCTGCCAGCTGCCTGGAATGAAAAGGTGCGGCAGTATTTAGGCTTAGAGGTGCCAAATGATGCTCAGGGGGTTTTGCAAGATATTCACTGGTCTATGGGGAACTTTGGGTACTTCCCGACCTACTCCTTAGGTAGCTTTTATGCGGCGCAGTTTGCGGCTGCCATAGAGGCTGCGCATCCGGGCTGGGAGTCGGCCCTCCGTCAAGGGGAAGCGACCCTCCCCTTCAGCTGGCTCCGGACCCATATACATGCGCACGGAAAGTTGTATTCCTCTCAGGAGCTGTGCGAAAAGGCTACGGGAGAGCCTCTTTCGGCTCGCCATTTTATCCAGTACATCCGTAGTAAGGTCGCGCAGTTGTACGCAGGTCTCTCACTACCTGTGTGAAAGCTTCCAGCGTCGTACTACGGCTACTGCGGCTGCTGCTCCGTACCGGGTGGCTTTTTTGGGGGGCTTTTGGGCTGGTAAGCTTAGCTTCGCTCTTCCAGCCCCTGCGCCCGTACATTTACAAGTATGTCATTGACCATCCCCTGCGTTCGGGAGAGGTGTCCCAGCTTCTGTGGTGGGGGGGCTGCTGGTGGTTCTAACGCTCCTTCATGCGGGTGTACTGCGAGGACAAGTGCTCCTTACCCAAAAGCTCGCTTGGGCAGCTACCGAGCGCCTCCGAAAGCAGCTTTTTGATAAGGTGCTTCGCTTAGCCATCCCGACCTTGGATAAATACCCTAGCGGCCTCTTGTATACTCGTACCCTCACCGATACACAGACGCTCCAGAGTACCTTAGCAGAGACTATCCTCGTCATCGCCGGCGAAGTGCTGCAGCTGATATTTCTCGTAGGGCTCATGTTTGTGGTGGATCCCACTTTGGCTGCGCTGACCTTGATAACCATGCCTATTGGGCTATTTACTTCGCGCTATTTTGCGAGAAAGATTCGCGAAAGCTTCTCGCGGGTTCGCTACTACATCGCTCGTATCAATGGCTTTTTACAGGAGCTTTTTCAGGGGCGGGAGACGTCTGACTCGTTAGGTTTAGACTCGGCCCTATGGCGGATTTTTTCTCGCCTCAATCGCTTGTATTATAGCAGCTATCGGCGAGTGATAGGGTATTTTGCGCTGTTTTTTCCAGCTATGGAACTCGTTACGCTACTGGGGCTTTCGCTTGTGCTGCTAGTGGGTAGCTATCTCATCTATACTGGCCAGAGCACCATTGGAGCACTGGTAGCTTTTACGCTGTATCAGCAGCTTTTCTTTCGCCCTTTTCGGATTATCGCCGATCAAGTCAATAGCCTGCAAATGGGCCTCGTAAGTGCAGAGCGAATCTTTGCTCTACTAGACCATCCGGCCGAGGAGCCGCAGGGAGGGCAGGTACCGGCGATTCCGCCTCCTTATGTATTGGAGATAGAAGGGCTTCGCTTTGGCTACGACCCGGAGAAGCCGCTTTTTTTGGAGTTCAGCTTAAGGGCCGAGCCAGGCAAAGTGTATAGCATCGTAGCCCCCACTGGGCGGGGGAAAAGTACGCTCTTTTACCTCCTTCTGGGCTATTATGCGCCCCAAGCGGGCAAGCTCTCTTTCGGGGGACTTTCCCTTTCTGAGTGGGATAAACAGGCTTTGCGGCAAAAGATTGCGTACATTCCCCAGGAGCCGGTCCTTTTTGAGGGCACTTTACGAGAGAACCTGAACCTTTTCCGAGAGGTGCCAGATGCGGAGCTTTGGGAAGCTATAGAGCGGTTGGGCTTGCGTTCGTATGTGGAGGGCTGGTCGCTTGACCAGCTGGTGACTGCCAGCGGGGCTCCCTTCTCTGCCGGAGAAAAGCAGCTCATAGCGCTGTGGCGTGCAGCTCTCCAGCGCCCCGCTTTGTGGATCTTAGACGAGCCGACCGCTCACATTGACCCCGCCACAGAAGCCCTTCTTTACAGTCGCCTGCGGAATTTAGCTCAGGATGCTATTGTGCTTTTGGTAGCACATCGTCCTGAGGCTCAGCACTACTCTGACGAGACGCTGTATCTACCTGCCGTGGATGCTGCCTGAGCACTGGATTGTTTTGCCTACATACAACGAGGCCGAAAACATTCTCCGTATGCTGGAGGTGATCCAGCGGCTTCCAGAGCCTTTTGGGGTGCTGGTAGTGGATGATAATTCGCCGGATGGCACGGCGCAGCTCGTGCGCCAGTATCAAGCGGAGCATCCAAATGCGCCTGTGGCCCTTCTGGTGCGCCCCGCCAAAGAAGGATTAGGCCGGGCTTATGAGAGTGGCTTCCAGTGGGTGCTAAAGCACACCTCGGCGCAGTATATCTATGAGATGGATGCGGATTTTAGCCATCCGCCTCGGTATCTTGTAGATTTGCGTCGGGCCCTTGGTGAGGCAGACTTGGTCGTGGGTTCTCGGTATCTGCGAGGTGTCAATGTGGTCAATTGGCCTCTGAGCCGAATCCTCCTGAGCTATGGAGCTAGCTGGTACGTGCGGCTCGTTACAGGCCTGCCTGTTAGCGATCCTACGGCAGGTTTTGTGGGCTATCGGCGGAGCCTTCTTGAGAAAATTCTAGCCATAGGGCCCATTCGCTTTCGGGGCTATGCCTTCCAGATAGAGATGAAGTACAAAGCCTACTTGGCGGGGGCTCGGATCGTGGAGGTACCTATTGTCTTTGTGGAGCGGGAGGCGGGCTATTCTAAGATGAGCCGCCAAGTGATACAGGAAGCCATTTGGGGGGTACTATGGCTGCGGTTTCGGCGGCGGCGCTTGCGTGAAGCCCTCAGCTGTGCAGCCACTCCAGCGGAAAGTTCGGCGCCTGCCAGCCTTTCTGAAGGCGCACCGTAGCTTCCCACAAAAGTAAACTCGGGCTAAGGTGCGCTTCTATCTCATCCGCTAAGGAAAGAAGCGTATCCACTCCCAAAGCTTTTTGGGCGAGGTTGAGCTGGGGATGGTCTAAGATGAGCTGCGTGCCCATGAGCAGCAGTTCGCTAAGCTGGGGGGCTTGGGCGAGCAGCTCAAGGGTTTCAGAGAGGTCGGCAGGAGGAGTAGAGGCCCATATCGCCCGTAACCAGCTCCGCAAAGCCTGTATGTAAGGTGTCTGCTCGGGAGAAAGGAGTCGGCGCAGTCTCGCATAGCTGCCTCGGGCCATGCGCAGCGTGGCTATGGGGAGCTCTTGTCCTGCTAAGGCGCGTAAGGCTTCATCGTTTAGCGGAGGAAACCGCCATACTTGGCACCGAGAACGAAGCGTGGCAGGCAAAGCCTCAGCCCGAGTCGCAAGAAAGAGAAAGAGCACATTTGCTGGGGGCTCTTCTACGAGCTTGAGCAGGGCGTTAGCGGCCTGGCGGGTAAGGAGCTCTGCATGCCAAAAGACAATCACGCGCCAGCTCCCCGACGGTACCGATAAGCTCAAAAAACTCTGAAGGTGGCGTGCTACTTCTACGCCGATGGAGAGGCTGCCTTTTGTGCCGAGGAGGTTTTCCCATTCTGCGAGGGAGAGAAGGAGGTCAGCCCGAAGCGCTTCCCGAAATCGGTTTACGGCTTCTTCTATGGGCATAGAGCTGGGCTTAGGCACTGCCAGCCATAGGTGCGGATGACTTAGGGTGGGCACTGGGGTCTCTTTGCCTTGCCCGAAGAGAGAGGCGGCAACTTGTAGGGCTAAGGGGGTTTTTCCGATGCCTTCGGGACCTACCCACAGAAGCGCTGCTGGTAGGCGCTCTTGCGCACGCAGCCTCTCCCACCGCTCCTGTGCAACTGAACCGTAAGGCCACTGCTCCCAAGACACGCCCCAAAGCTCGCTAATCCCGGCCAAATCTCAATCCTTGCACAAGGTTGGAAACTCGTACGGCTACTTTTTGTTTTATGCTTCGTACCTTTGCTATGCCTATGCTTACACAAACGCAAGATTTCAAGGTAGCAGACCTGTCGCTGGCCGAATGGGGTCGGCGGGAGATCCGCCTTGCTGAAGCCGAGATGCCTGGTCTCATGGCCATCCGAGAACGCTATCGTGACAGCAAGCCACTTAAGGGGGCTCGTATTGCTGGCTGCTTGCATATGACCACAGAAACTGCTGTGCTCATTGAAACTTTAGTAGATTTAGGGGCAGAGGTGCGCTGGTCCTCCTGCAACCCCTTCTCTACACAAGACCAGGCGGCGGCAGCTATTGCTGCGGCGGGCATCCCCGTCTTCGCTTGGAAAGGGCAAACCGACGAAGAGTACTGGTGGTGCGTAGAGCAAACGCTCTTCTTCGGCAGCCCTGACCGACCTCTAAATATGATCTTAGACGATGGGGGCGACCTTACCCAGCTCATCATTGAGAAGTATCCTCACCTGGCGAAAAATATCCGTGGTGTCTCAGAGGAAACTACCACAGGCGTGCGCCGCTTGTATGAGTATGCGGAGCAGGGTAAGCTGCCTTTCCCCGCCATCAATGTAAATGACTCAGTGACCAAGTCTAAGTTTGACAACATCTACGGCTGCCGAGAATCTGCGGTAGATGCGGTTCGCCGAGCCACAGGCGTCATGATTTCGGGGAAAACCGTAGTGGTGGCCGGTTATGGCGATGTCGGGGCAGGTACAGCTCAAGCTTTCGCTGGGGCTGGTGCGCAAGTGATTGTCACCGAAATAGACCCTATTTGTGCGCTCCAAGCGGTAATGGATGGCTTCCGCGTGATGAAGATGGATAACGCTGTTCCGCTGGCAGACATTATTATCACCGCTACGGGCAACCGGGATATTGTTACGGCTCGCCACTTTCTCGCTATGAAAGATAAGGCTATTGTGGGCAATATCGGGCATTTTGACTTGGAGATTGATGTCGCCTGGCTCAATAAGCACTACGGCCACACCAAATACACCATCAAGCCCTACGTGGATGTGTACAGCGTAGAAGGTAAGGAGATTATCCTACTTGCCGAAGGGCGTCTCATGAATCTCGCCTGCGCGGAGGGTCATCCTTCCTTTGTGATGTCCTGCTCTTTTGCGAATCAGGTGCTGGCGCAGCTGGAGCTCTGGATGAAAGGGGATCAGTACGAAAATAAAGTCTATACCCTGCCCAAGCACCTGGATGAGATGGTTGCTCGCTTGCACCTGGCTAAGCTGGGCGCAGAGCTGGATGAGCTTACGCCCGAGCAGGCTCGGTACATCGGGGTACCTGTTGAAGGGCCGTATAAGCCGGAGTGGTATCGGTACTGAGCTGGCTGGGCTTGCATAGCCGCGAGTCCTAACTCAAAGGGCGGGAAGAGGTTTCTCGCCCTTGTTTTTTTATTTCGGCCAGAAGCTGTACGATGGCGGCATAGAGCGCTTCTAAGTTCAGCTTTGCGACGGCAGAGATGAAGACCGTGGGGTAAGGGTTTTGGGCTCGCCAGCTTTCCTCGAGTAGCTCGCGCTGGTCGGGGGTTAGCTTGTCTATTTTATTCATCACGATGAGGAGGGGTATCTCCGCGGCTCCGATGGTTTCTAAAGTTCGCTCTACTGTGCGGATCTGCTCCAAGTAGCCCGGGCTACTGGCATCTACGACAAGGAGGAGGAGGTCAGCTTCTCGCACTTCGGCGAGGGTAGTGTGGAAGGCTTCCAGTAGGCGCGGGGGGAGTAAGCGGATAAAACCCACCGTGTCAGACAGCAGGAAAGGCGTGCCATTCAGCACGACCTTACGGGTGGTGGTATCTAGCGTAGCGAAAAGGCGGTCGGCTACGAGGATGGGGGCTTTGGTGATGAGGCGCATGAGGGTAGATTTGCCGACATTGGTATAGCCGACGAGGGCGACTCGGGGCAGAGTTTCTCGGCCGTGTCGGCGCACTTCAGCTTGCCGGCGAAAAGCTTCCAGCTTCTCTTTGAGCTGGGTGATTTGGCGGCGTAGTTTGCGGCGGTCGGCCTCCAACTGCTGCTCTCCGCCACCGCCCCGCAAACCTATCCCCCCCCTTTCCCGCGACAAGTGCGTCCATCGGTGGGCCAGACGCGGCAGCTCGTACTCTAAACGCGCAAGCTCTACTTGGGCTTTTGCTTGAGCCGTGCGGGCGTTGCGCGCAAAAATTTCCAGGATCAGCCCCTCTCGGTCTGTCACAGGCTTTTCCCAAGCTTTTTCTAAGTTTCGCACCTGTACGGCAGAGAGATCGGCATCTACGAGCACAAAGTCTATATTGTCTTTTTTCTCATCCAGTAAGGCTTTGATCTCCTCTACGCGGCCTTTGGTGAGGAAAGTGGCGGGATCTGGGCGGCGCCAGCTGTAACTGCGCACCTCCTGTACTCCATAGCCAGCGCTGTGCACGAGAAACACCAGCTCATCTAAGTACTCTTCGCTCTGCTCTGGACTCTCTGCGGGGCCTTCTATGCGTACGACGAGGGCACGAAGGGGTTGGCTATTCATTCCTGGAAGCTGTAAGCTCTGACTTTTCCTTCCTCAATAACATAAAGGCGCTTGTCAATGGGATCTACCTCAAACTGCGGAGATCGGAAGAGGCCGAGGGTTCCGAGACCTTTCTCAAAGACGGTTTTGCAGGTAGAGCGGTCTAAGCCGTATAGGGTTACGGTATTGCCTTGCATGCCTAAGAGGAAGGCGAGGTTTTGGGCGGCTTGGAGTTCAGTTTGGCGGCGCTTGACGAGGGTTTGCCAGGCAGCATCCGCTAGGAGCGCAGCTACAAAGGACCCTGCACCGTATGCAGAGGCTTTGAGTACGCGATTCAGTGGAATGGCTTGGCTGGGGCGATCCCAGGGGCGGTCAGGGTCGTATAACACAGTTTGGAGCGATTTATAGGCGAGGTAGGCCGAACCCACATAGCCGGCGACAGAGACGGCCGCTCCGAGGAGGCGCACCGCTGCTGGCTGGGCCGGCGCAGGCCGAACGAAGCTGCACAAAACCTTTCCATCTGTGGAGACTCCGTACACCGTAGAGCCGCCCCAGACCCAGATTTTGCCTTGCTCGTAGGCGATACCTTGTGGGGGGTCGTTTGCAAATTCTTTTAGGCGGTCACCGAGCGGGGTAGGTTCACTGCCTGGGCCTCGCCACACAAAAAGCTGACCCGTATCATCTATGAGATACGCCTCAAATACGCCCCCCTCTTCTCGCACAGCGAAGGGCAAACTGAAGGGGCGCTTGATAGGCTTTTCCCACAGAAGTTCGCCGGTTTCGCTGATGTACTGCACGCGCCGCACGGTCTGTACGAGGAATCCGCCGGGTACGCTTTGGGCGGTAAGCAGGGCCCCCTGGAGGCCGCGAGGTTTCTTGAAGAGAAACTCCCCGCGTCGGATATCCAGTACATCTACATCTACGCGCCAGTCATCTAAGCCAGGTCGGCCCCCCTTGAAGGCGCGTTCCCGCTGAAAGACGCAGAAGAGACGATTTTCATCCAGCGGAATATAGCCTGCGATTAGGCCTGGCGTTTTGAGCCGCTCGCCCCAGGGATTTTGCCCATCCTCGTAGCGCAGCAGGATAGCTAAGGGCGGATTGAAGAGGTTGCGGCCGGTGGGAAGCTCTCTGGAGCCGGGCTGCAAGTCATCGGTAAAAAGCAATATGCCGGCGCTTGTGCCGAAGGCTTGCAGTACATTGTCGCGAGGTACATTGACGGGCTTATTCCAGACGGGCTGGCCATTGTCTCGGCGCACAGCGATCACTCGCCCCCGCCCAAAGGCCACCACGAGATCTCGCTCATCATCAATAAATACGTAAGTCCCCGTAGTGGCGCGCAGACTGATTCCCTTGACGATTTCGGTGCGCCAGCGGGTTTGGCCGGTTTGGGCATTTACGCTGTACAGAGCTCGGTTGGTGAGGAAGTACACATGACCTCCATCGCTGGCGAGGTTGCTTTGGAGCAGCTCAGAGGCGCGCTGGTCACTGGCGGGGCGTCGCCACTTCTCTGCGCCTGTGCGTGCATCGTAGGCTGCGATCAGCGAGACTTCCAGGGAGAATGTCTTTGTGGGGTCTTTTGGGCCTTTGCCGAAAAGCACGAGCGCTCCAGCTTCAGGAACTACCGTACGGCCATAAATCTCCCTCCAGCTGCGCCGTTGCTCTTTGAGATTAAAGACCAGCTTGCCATTGGTGGTGTTGAGCACCATGTAGGGGCTAAAGAGCGTGGCCATCTGGCGGGAAAGTTCGTCGGGCTCCTCACTGGGGAGGGGGGTTAGGTTTCCACCTTCCCACAGGGGAAAGGGCTGGAGCTGGGCCCAGCCGTTTAAATCAACTTCTCGGCATTCTGTGCATTGCCAGAGGATGTTCCCATTTGCAGCGCTAAGGGCATATACCCCGTCTTTGCCTGCGACGACGAGGAGGTTACCATCCGGCAGAAGGTCCAATCGGGCGTACTTAGGGACTGCTTTTTCCCAAAGGGGAGCCTGCGCCCAAAGGCAAAAACCCAAAACCCACGCAGCTACACCGGTCTGTAATTTCATACAGCAAATATACGCAGGCGGTACGCTCTTGGCTGCGGGGGGTGGAGAGTAGCGGATTCGAACCGCTGACCTTCGGCTTGCAAAGCCGACGCTCTACCAACTGAGCTAACTCCCCAAAAAAAATGCCCCATCGCGGGGCGTGGGCCTGCGTGGACTCGAACCACGGACCTCAACATTATCAGTGTTGCGCTCTAACCACCTGAGCTACAGGCCCAGCGGCACAAAGGTACACAATTTTCT
>CALKJV010000172.1 GCA_937995505.1 uncultured Bacteroidia bacterium
GCTGCAGCGACGCCTGCAGCAGGGAATCCCCATTGACAAAGCCGATGCCCCTATTCCGCAAAGTTGGCTGGATAGCTTAGGAGCCTACGGCCAAGTGCTGAGCGTATCGCGCTGGCTCAATCAAGCCTTAGTTGCGTGGCCGGCCCATCTCCCCCTGCCTAAGTGGCCTTTTATTCAATGTATGGAGCCTTTCAAGCCCCCTAAGGTCAGCGCACATACTTCTGTTAGCGCTTTTCGTAGCAATCCATCTCCTAAAAAGGCGACTTCTATTGTCAATAGTCAACAGCTTCACCAGATCAATATCTCTGCTTTACACAACTTAGGCTACCGCGGCCGTGGAATCCGTATGGCTATATTTGACGCGGGATTTCCCTACATGGACCAGATCCCTGCTTTCCAGGCCTTATTCCAAGAAGGGCGGTACCTCACCGGATACGATTTCGTAGCTGGAGATAGCAGCATTTTTGGAGATAATAGCCATGGTACGCAAGTAGCTTCGGTTATCGTAGCAAACGATGAGAGTATTGGCTACTTAGGCGGCGCTCCTGAAGTAACCCTGCTGCTAGCCCGCACAGAGGATGCCCTCTCTGAGACTCGCCTGGAAGAGTGGAACTGGGCCCGTGCAGCTGAATGGGCCGACTCTATCGGCGTACATATCATCCAGAGCTCCTTAGGGTATAGCACTTTTGACAACCCTGCCGAGAACTACACCTACGCCGATATGAATGGGCAAAACGCGATCATTACCCAAGCAGCCCGCACCGCGGCCCGAAAAGGAATCTTAGTCATCACCTCTGCGGGCAATGAGGGCTCCTCTTCCTGGCGATACATCACAGCCCCTGCAGACGCAGACAGCGTAATTGCCGTAGGAGCAGTGAGCAGTTCGGGTCAGATTGCGCCTTTCTCTTCGCGGGGGCCGACGCCGGATGGCCGCATTAAGCCCGACCTCGTGGCTCTAGGATGGGGAACTTACATCGTGGGCCTCTCAGGCTCGGTACAGCAAGCCAGCGGTACCTCTTTTTCTGCGCCGCTCTTGTCGGCTTTGGCAGCCTGTGTGTGGCAAGCCTTCTCCCAAGCTCACGCTCAAGAGATTCGCCAGGCCCTCCTCCGATCGGCCTCGCAAGCCGACTCACCGGATACAATCTACGGTTACGGCATACCCGATGGGCGCAGAGCCCTCCTACACCTCACTAGCCTACATAAACCGCAACCTCCAAGTACCCTTCAGCTCTATCCCAATCCCGCTCGACAGGAGATTCGCCTTTTTCTACCTGACACCACCTTGAGTCGGTATGTGCTGTACATGTATGACCTGCAAGGGCAGCTCGTCCAGCAGATTCCCTACCGAGGCCATACCGAAATGACCTTGCCTTTAGAGACGCTGCGGCCAGGCCTGTATTGGATACAGCTTCGGCAGGAAGGGTCCGGCCGCTCCCACAACCAAGCTTTCATCAAGCTATGAGTCGGCTACGCTCCTTAGCAATATTCCTACTGCTGAGCTTGAGCTCTAGCACCTCATCTGGGTGCAAAAAGAAGACTACAGACGATGTCCCTTCTTCGGGGCTCAACCTTTTCTCCTTAGAGGATGACCTCAAGCTCGGCAGCCAAGTAGCGGCAGAAATTGACTCCAAGCCCAACGACTATCCCCTCTTAGACTCGGCTACCTACCCCCAGGCTTACGCGCATTTGTATCGCATGCGCAATGCCCTTTTGACTACGGGAAAGATCCAATACGCAGATAAGTTCCCCTGGCGAATCCGCATCATCCGCGATGACAACACTCTGAATGCTTTCTGTGCACCAGGGGGATACATTTATGTGTACACAGGCCTCATCAAGTATTTGCGCACTGAAGCGCAGCTGATAGGCGTTCTAGGGCACGAAATGGCCCATGCAGACCGCCGACACACTACCCAACTATTGACGCAAGCGTACGGCGTGCAGACCCTGCTATCGCTACTCACCGGCGGCGACAACCAGGACCTCATATCTCAAATCGCAGCGAACCTTATCTTACTTAGCTTCAGCCGAGACCATGAGCGGGATGCCGATGCCCACTCGGTGATATACCTCTGTCCTACAGAATACAGAGCCGATGGCGCGGCAGACTTTTTTGAGTATATCCTGCAGGGAGGGGGAACTCGACCGCCTGCCTTTTTGAGTACCCACCCAGACCCCGGAGAACGCGTCCAGAATATCCGTACCCGTGCCCAAAATATGGGATGTGCGGGCACACAGATCTACGAAGAGCGCTATGCCCAGCTCGTCGCCGCCCTCCCTTAGCCATGTCAAAGAGACCTGCCTCTATATCTCCGACACCGCTAAGACACGCGCTTTCTATGAAGGTATTCTGCACCTGCCCTGTACTACCGAGATACCTCGGCAGCTTGTCTTCTTCAAGGTAGGCGAAGATCGCCTGCTGTGCTTTGTACCGGAATTCTCCCGCAGTAATCCTACCCTGCCTGCGCATTATGCTAGGGGGCCGCAGCATATCGCCTTTGAAGCCTCTACATCAGAAGCCTATAACGCCTGGCGAGCCCACATAGAAGTCGCCGGCATTCCCATTGAACATGAGACGACCTGGCCTACGGGGCGACGGTCTTTTTACTTCCGTGACCCGGATGGGCATAGCTTAGAGATTCTCGAGCCTGGCGTCTGGGGCTAAGGAACACATCTTCCTAAATTCCCCTTCTTACCTTTGGCTCAATGCGCCGACCTATACGCTGGATAGTGGGCCTCCTAGGCCTACTGCTCATCTTAGGTACCCTCCTCGTGAAAAGCGATGTATGGGTGGTACAGTATCGGGAACCTACCCCTGCCCTGCGTTATACGGCCCCTGGCGCAGGCCCCGCCCCTCCCAGAGATACCCTCACCGTAATGACCTGGAATATCAAGTTTGGGGGGGCTCGCATAGACTTCTTTTTTGACTGCTATGGAGACCGTGTATGGATGACCGAGCCTGAGGTGCGCACCAACCTCGCCGGCCTTCTACGAAAAATCCGCCAAGTCCAACCTGACATTCTCCTCATCCAAGAATTAGACCGAGACTCCAAGCGCTCGGCTTATGTAGATATGCTGAAATACATAGCCGACAGCTCAGGCCTCCCCTATGCGGCTTATGCAAGCCAGTGGCACGTACGGTACCTTCCGAAAAAAGGCTTAGGACCCATTAACTCTGGCAATGCTATCTTTTCTCGGTGGCCCATAGACACAGCCTATCGGCTCCCGCTCCCCCTCGTACAAGCCTACCCCTGGTGGTATCGTCTCTTTTACCTGCGGCGAAATCTCCTAGTAGCCCGCATTGCCCACCCCACCCTACCCAACTTTTGGGTCATAAATACCCACTTGGAAGCGTATGTGCCTGAACCCGATAGTACCCGGTATTTTCAGCTGCAGCAGCTTTTAGCCCTTTTAGACAGTCTCACCCAGCGAGGGGCTATCTGGATAGCTGGCGGCGATCTCAATACAGTCCCACCGGGCACCCAGAAACTCAAAGACTTTGACGACAACGCCTGCAAAGAAGTAGACCCTACTTTCGTAGCAGACGACTATAGCCGAGAGGTGAATTGGCTTCTGCCCTTCTATGCCCGCTATCGGGAAGTAATCCCGTTAGAAGCTTACCAAGCCAACGAAAGCGCTTACTATTCCCACACCGTGAATAGCCAAGGTTGGTGGAATCGCCGGCTGGACTATCTATTTAGCAATGGGGTCTGGCTGGAGGGGGCGGTGCATCAAGACAGCAGTAAAGGGGGCATAGCGACATTTCCGCTTTCCGATCATGCCCCAGTGGTAGGGCGTTGGGTCGGGCGAAATCCGCTTAGCGAGGGAGCTCAACTAAGGCCTTGAGCGTTTGAAGTGCCTGGTCGGTAGGCGAGAGGTCGCGAGCAGCCTCCTTTAGCGAAGAGCGGGCCTCTGCAGAACGCCCCAGACGGTAGGAGAGCGCCGCCTGGGTAAGGTAAGCGGCTCCCGACGGATCGCGCTTGACCGCAAAAGAAGCCCACTGAAGGGCTTCAGGCGGAGGCTGCTCCCAGTACATAACCGCATAAGCACTTAGCCAGAGGGCTTGGGTGGGATTGAGCTGATGCCCCTGGTACAGGCGATGATGCAGCGTGTGGAGGGCGGCTTCTTTCTGTCCTGCCTCCCATTGGGCTAAGGCCCGGAGCACCTCAGGACCCGGCGCAGGAAATCGCTGGCTCAGCGAAGCCATCCGCTCCGCTTCTCCCCGCTCCACCGCTGTGCGCCATTCCCCAAAAACCTCTGCACCTGCATTGCCCCAAGCTCTTAAGAGCAGATCCGCAAAAAATACCCGATACCCCTCCTGAAAACTCGGCCAGCTTGGCGCAGCCTCTGTTTTTTTGTCTTTGAGGTTCGCCTTGTATTTGCGGAGGAGAGCGAGAAACTGCTGGGCATCTACATAGCCGACCTGCCGCCCTAATTCTGTGCCTTGCGCATCTAGAAATACGGTCGTAGGATAGCCTCGTATCCGAAACTTATTCGCTAAGGCGGGGCCTTCTCCTTTTTCTGCATCTACTTTATACGCTATGTAATTTTGATCCACATAGGCTATGACCTCGGGATTTGAAAAAGTGTACTTATCCATCATCTTGCAAGGTCCACACCAGACCGCATAGAAATCTACAAAAATAGGGCGGTTGCGTTTTCGGGCTTCTTGTAAAAGAGCTTCCCAGCTCCCTTCAAAAAAGCTAACCTTCGCTGTCTGCGCCCACAGCAGCCCTAGGCTCAACCCGAAAAGCACTCTCATAGGACAAAGGTAATCAATTCCCCTGAGGGTCAAACGCGGCAGCTAAGCCGTGTTATTAAAAGTTTCTGCCACCTGGCCCCTAAAAACCTGTAGAAGGTCTGCTTCACGGCGACGGGCATCTCCCCGCCTTAGCTTGTGGAGAAGTAGTGGATAATTTTAGGGGCGCCGACGCTTACATATTTGGAAAAATATCTACCTTTGGAGGAAACAGCAAACACAAAAGCGTATGAACAAGCGGTACGAAGAGCTTGAGAAGGTCGTAAGCGAGGTCCTCGTAGACCTACGGAAGTTTTACGACGAAGGCAACAAGGCAGCTGGCACTCGCGCACGCAAGGGATTGCTGGCGCTAAAAAATTGGGCGCACGAGGTTCGCAAAGAAATCTCTGCCCAAAAATCGGGAGAGGCACCCAGCAAGCCCGCCCCCAAAGCCTCACCAAAAACCTCAGCTAAAAGCACTGCCAAAAAAGCCCCTCCGAAGAAAAAGTAGGGCCGGGTATTTTGTTTCGGGGTTGTACCTTTGCCCTGCTTAGGCGCCCCGTTCGTCTAGCCCGGTCTAGGACACCTCTCTTTCAAGGAGGAAACAGGGGTTCGAATCCCCTACGGGGTACGCTTTGGCCGCCCAGAGGTTCGGCTTATCCGTATAGTCTGTCTTTAGGTTTGTATTTGCGCGGAAAGTCGTACCTTTGTCTTGCCTAGGCGCCCCGTTCGTCTAGCCCGGTCTAGGACACCTCTCTTTCAAGGAGGAAACAGGGGTTCGAATCCCCTACGGGGTACTTTAGTGGCAGAGCTTATTATTGCTGTGTCACTTTCTTCGTGTCCTGCGCGAAAAAGGATAGCGCCTCAAAAAGAAGTTTAGGCCCCCTGTAAATAAAGCCCGTATAAACTTCTATCAAGCCGGCACCTTCTTGCACTCGCCTTCTTATGTCCTCGGCGGAGGCAAAGCCACCTGATTCCACAATCGGTAGGCCATATGGCTGCAAGAGTC
Source organism: uncultured Bacteroidia bacterium (assembly GCA_937995505.1). Taxonomy (GTDB): domain Bacteria; phylum Bacteroidota; class Bacteroidia; order SpSt-205; family SpSt-205; genus SpSt-205. The sequence continues at coordinate 5,748 of CALKJV010000172.1, forward strand.
GCACCAAGCG
>CALKJV010000173.1 GCA_937995505.1 uncultured Bacteroidia bacterium
GGCCACGCAACTAAGGCTTGATTGAGCCAGCGCGATACGCTCAGCACTTGGCCGTAGGCTCCTAAGCTATCCAGCCAACTTTGCGGAATAGGGGCATCGGCTTTGTCAATGGGGATTCCCTGCTGCAGGCGTCGCTGCAGCGTAAAGGCTGAGAGCCGTTCGGGAGCGGTATAGACGAGGCTTTCGGGCTTCGGTGTGAAGTATACCCAATACAAGGAGGCCTGCCCATAAACTCCCGTCAAAAGGAAGGCAAGGTACAGGCTAAACCGGCGTATCATGAGAATAGAAGTGGCAACGCAGGCACTAAGATAGTGAGCTTAACCCAAAGTCGCGACGAGCTTGTCTTCTAAGTAGAGTAAAGCTTGGCCGAAGGGGAGCTGCGGGTCGGCTTCCAGGCGAAGCCACCGATGAGGCAAAAGATTCCAATGCCAAAAAGTTTTTTGAGAATGACCCTGCCAGTGGGTTAGCAGAAGGGGGTGTACTTTCAGGGCGAGGGCTGCCCTAGGGTATTTTTCTCCCCAAAAGCGTAGTTGTGTAGCTATACGATCCAGAAAAGCGTTGGTATCTGAGACTCGGCCGGTACCCTGGCAGACCGGACAAGGCACTTCTTCCAGTAGCTCAATAGGAGGGCGTCTGCGCTGGCGGGTAATCTGCACAAGTCCAAACTCACTCATAGGTAGTACAGAGTGTTTTGCCTTGTCTGGCTGCATAGCGTCGCGAAGCCGCTCGTAGACTAGCTTGCGGTTCTCTGGGCTGCGCATATCAATAAAGTCCACCACGATGATACCGCCGAGGTCCCGTAAGCGAAGTTGTCGGGCGATTTCTTCTGCGGCCAGAAGGTTTGTTTGCAGCGCGATTTCCTCAGGATGGCCGCCTTGAGCCGCTACTGAACCGCTATTGATATCAATCACATGGAGGGCCTCGGTGTGTTCAATCACGATGTAGCTGCCATTAGGTAAGGTTACTGTACGGCCGAGGAGGAGACGGGCGGTTTTTTCCAGATCGTGAAACGGATTGTTTGTATCGCGAGGCTTATGCAAGCGTAAGGCGGGGGGTACAGCAAGGGGATGCTGCCGCAGGTATTCTTGTAGCTCCTGGTGGAGGATGGGGTCCTGAGAGTGAATACGGTCTGGAGGGGGGCTTAAGTAGCCTTGCAGTAGAGGTTGAAGGGGGGAGCTTGCTTCTGAGAGGCGCAGGGGAGGGGCTCGCCGCTCCAGTCGCTTAAGGAGACTCTCCCATTTTTGGATAAGGCGTTCGTATTCGGCTTGTAGGGCGCTTAAGGGTAAGTACTGGCCCTGGGTGCGCAAAATCACTCCGTAGGGAGGGCGCAGGAAGGTCTGGAGGCGTTCCCGCCACTGCTGCCGAAGTGCAGGGTCAAAGATCCGCTGGGAAACCCCCACTTCGGGTGAGAAAGGTAAAAGTATCAGCCCTTGCCCGGTTAAGGCGAGTTGTGCGCTCAACCGAGGCCCTTTTGTATCGGACATCTCTTTGACGACCTGCACGAGGATCCAGTCTCCCGGCCGAAGAAGATCTCTAATATCTCCTTCCTTAGGAAAGGGGCTTTGAGGCATGGGTAGTTCTGCGGGCGGGGGCTTCCCGGCCCGCAGAGCGTCGAGATACGCTCGCTGTGCAGGTAGGCTCCAGCCCAGATCGCTATAATGAAGGAACCCTTCCCGCACAAGCCCAACCTGTACGAAAGCCGCATTGAGCCCTTGTATCACGCGCGTAACCTGACCTAGAAAGATATCTCCGAGTCGGTATGCACCTGACTCAGGCGCCACCTGATATTCTACCAGCTGGCGCTCTTCTACAAGGAAAGCCTTGAGTATCTCGCCTTGCTTGCTTAGGAAAAGCTCACGCAAGGACGGCTCTCAGGTTAGCGAATTTTCTTCTTGTGCCGATTCAAACGGCGACGCTTTTTGAGCTTATGCCGCTTGATTTTGCGCAGCTTTCTCTTTCGACCACATGGCATATCGGCGCAAAGGTAAAGCATACGGCGCATTTACAGACTGATAACCCAAAGGCCCATAAAAGCTGAGAAAGTGTACCTTTGCCGCCCATGGCTGCACCTGCAAAAAAGAAAAAGAAAACGGCCCGTTCCAAGACTGCGCTCAAGCGTCAACGCCAGATTGCGCGTCGGCGGGCCCGCAACTTAGAGTGGAAAGCCAAACTGCGTCAAGCCCTTCGCCAGCTACGCAAGGAGAACGATCTCACTAAGCTGCCTGAGCTTTTGCGATCCACGCACTCTGTGATTGACCGAGTCGCGCGTCGCCGCATCATCCATCCCAATAAAGCCGCGCGCTATAAGTCGCGCTTGGCGCATTATGTGGCGCAGCGGCTTTCAGCGCCTGCTGTGTAAGATGTAGCCCGCTGACAGCTAGTGGCTCAAGCCCCTTCCACGATGCCTCGTAGCCGATTCTGGGCCCATCCTAAGGGCCTCTACGTGCTCTTTTTCTCCGAAATGTGGGAGCGCTTCAGCTACTATGGGATGCGGGCTATCCTAGTGCTGTATCTTACCCTTTACCTTGCGTATCCGAGAGCGGCTGCGCTGGAGATTTACGGGCTGTACACGGGCTTAGTGTATCTCACGCCTATTTTAGGGGGACTGTTAGCTGATCGGTGGCTGGGGTATCGGGGTACGGTGCTAGCTGGTGCCGTTCTCATGATGCTGGGGCATTTTGCGATGGCGGTGCCTACGCTGCTCTTCCCCGCCCTGGCGCTGCTAATCTTAGGAAATGGCCTCTTCAAGCCTAATATCTCTACTATCGTCGGTTCGCTCTACCTCTCTAACGATCCCCGACGGGATGCGGCATTTACGATATTTTATATGGGCATCAACATGGGGGCCTTCTTCTCGCCATTAGTGTGTAGTACGCTAGCGGAGTGGAAGAGCCCGCATTGGGGATTTGGTGCGGCAGGGGTAGGCATGTTTGTGAGCTTGGTGATTTTTCTTTCAGGCCTTCGGACGCTGCGCCCTGCGCAAGGCAGCTGGCAACCCTTAATCCGCTCCGAGGTCTTCCGAATCCTCTTTACTATCGCCGTAGGTACCTTACTAGCCTTCGGGGGCGTGGAGATAGCTCGGCTCATAGGCCGCGCCCGAGTCTCTGAACTTTTCCAGTGGGCTATCTTGATAGCCCTCTCCGCTGTACTGGTGTATCTTGTCTTTCGCTTGCGCAGTGCCGCGGAGTGGAAACGAACTCTCTCTATTCTCATACTGGCGCTCTTTACGGCAATCTTCTGGATGGGTTTTGAGCAAGCTGGCGGTACCCTTAATCTCTTTGCTTACGAGAAAACAGATCGCCTTTTGCGGCTGGGCAGCTGGGTTTGGGAGTTTCCTGCACCGTACTTTCAGTCGCTCAATCCCCTTCTCATTTTTGCCTTGGCGCCTCTCTTTTCAGGCTTGTGGGTTTGGCTGGCGGCTCGTGGCCGCGAACCCAATACGCCTGTCAAGATGGCGTTGGGACTTTTGCTTCTGTCAGCAGGATTTGCTGTGATGAGCTTAGCAGAAAGCCGAGCCGCTACACTCGGGCTTGTGGGGCCTCTCTGGCTTGCAGTTGTGTATCTTTTGCATACTCTGGGGGAGCTGTGCCTCTCACCCGTAGGGCTTTCTATGGTTACTCGGGTGGCTCCCGCTACCGTCGCCGCTCTCATGATGGGGGTGTGGTTTCTCTCTTCCTCCTTCGGTAACTATATGGCTGGGGTCTCAGAAGCCCTCCTGGAAAAGTGGCACTTACCGTTGTACGATACCCTCATGGTAGTAAGTGCTACCGCTGCGGGGATTCTGCTCCTTTTGGCGCGGCCCCTCTATCGGTGGATGCAAGCCTAAGCAGACCCATTGTATTTTTGCGGCATGCGCTACTGGATAGTGTGTGCCCTCGGCACTCTAATCTGGGCTCAGCCAGATCCTCAGGCGAAAGAAGAGCTCAATAAAAACATTCGCTTCTACCGCAGCATCGCCCGAAGAACCGCAGCCTTCCGCACAAAAGCCCTCCCCAAACTCAATGGTATCCGTTGGCAGCTCAAAGTCGTAAACGGCGTCTCTGAAACAGCTGCCCCTGTCGCCGTAGGAACGCGAGTCTATATCGGCGGCAAGGATAAGAACATGTACGCCGTCAACGTTCCCGACGGAAAAATCTTCTGGAAATATACCACTGGCGATTATGTGGGCTGCCCCGCTGCGTACTACGAAGGGAAACTCTACTTTGGGAGTGATGATGGCTTTCTGTACGCGCTGGATGAAAGCAAAAAAGAGTTATGGCGCTTCCAGACAAATGCAGCCGTTCAGAGCCCTCCGGCTATTACAGGAGAGATAGTTGTCTTTGGGTCGCACGACTATAATGTATATGCCTTAGACCGCAATACCGGTGAAAAACTCTGGGAATACACTACGGGTCGGGTAGTGCAGTCTGGTCCTGCAATTGCCGAAGGCATTGTCTATATAGGCTCGGATGACTATGCGCTGTATGCGCTTTCTCTCAAAGAAGGTAAGCTTCTGTGGCAGTTCAAGACCGAAAACGAGATCAATACCACTCCGACGGTCGCGGAGGGGTTTGTGTACTTTGGTAGCGATGATGGGAATCTCTATGCCGTAGATGCCAAAACTGGGGCTGAGCGCTGGCGCTATGCTACGGGGGGCAAAGTGACGGGTTCGCCGGCCCTGGCAGAAGATATAGATGTGATTTTCGTGGCGAGTGAATCTGGGCTTCTAGCGGCATTAGATAGCAAGAGCGGCCAAGAGAAATGGACCTTTCGCAGTAAGGCGCCTTTCAAGGCTTCTCCTTCGCTGGCTGAGGGATACATATACATCGGAGCCATGGATGGTCAGTTTTATGCGGTAGAGATTCCTACCGGAAAGGTTGCTTGGAAGACCAAGCTAGACTCGCCTATCCAAGCAGCAGCGCATATTTTGGACGGGTCTGTCTATGTGGTGACAAGCAGCGGCACCTTGTATGCCCTGCACTAAGGGGGCTATCTGGCTTTATTTATTGTCTTTTCTCATGGCACAGCCTATAGCTATCGCGGTGCATGGTGGTGCGGGGGATATCCGGCCTACTAACCTACCCGCAGATAAGGCTCGGCAAGTAGAGGCGTATCTGCGCGAGGTGGTGGAAGAGGGGTATCGCCTGCTCGCTGAAGGGCGAACTGCTTTAGAAGTAGTAGAAATCGCCGTACGGCGGCTGGAAGATGCAGGTTACTTCAATGCAGGGCGAGGCGCCGTGCGAAATGCCCGAGGGGAAGTAGAGTTAGACGCCGCTATCATGGACGGGCATACCCGTAGAGCCGGTGCCGTAGCCGCCGTGCGCCGCACCGCAAATCCCATCACGCTGGCACGCCATGTGATGGAACGCACTCCCCATGTGCTAATTGTGGGACCTGCCGGGGATAGCTTAGCTGAGGTGTGGCAGCTCCCCTTGCGGAATGACTTATCCACTCCCTCCGAGGTACCTTGGACCTACGGCACGGTAGGCGCTGTGGCATTAGATAGATACGGCCACCTCGCCGCCGCTACCTCTACGGGCGGGATTGATAAAAAAGCGCCAGGACGCGTCGGAGATACTCCTATCATCGGAGCAGGTACCTACGCAGAAGACGACCTTCTGGCGGTCTCTGCCACTGGAAGAGGAGAATACTTTATCCGAAGCGTGCTAGCTTATGATATTGCTGCGCGCGTGCGCTATGGGAAGATTCCCCTCCCTTCGGCTATTCAGCAGGTTTTCGCAGAACGCCTAGAGGCTATCGGTGGTGAAGGGGGCGTTATTGTCGTCTCACCCCGAGGCGAGGTCTTTTTCCACTTCAATACCCCTGGCATGTATCGCGCAGGGAAAGACGCGCAGGGGAACCTTTCCGTAGGTATTTTCCGATGAGCGCTGACCTTCCCTCCTGGGTCTCTGAGCTGGCTCGTCAATACTACGCAGGTCGCACCGCTCTTTTCCTCCTGTACGGAAACATCCATGACCTTGTCTGGTACGAGGGCAAAAAATACCTCTTGCGGGATTTTCTCTTAGAGGTAGCGTTTCGCCGGCGAAACCTTGTGCTTACCTACAATCGTGCCACGGGCTTGGGCTATCGGGATGCAGCCACTCAAAAAGATGTAGAGGCGTTAGCCAAGCTATACTTTGACCGGGCTGTGCCACCCAAGGCCCCTACCGAGCTGCTTCCGTTCTTGCATCAGTACTTTCATCGGCGGCTGGCTGAAGGGCGTCGCCTGGCGCTGGTTATAGAGTTTGCGGAAATGCTCGCCCCCGCTGTCGGAAGCAACCTGAGTACCGAAGAGCGCACCAGCCTCCTATACTTTCTCCGTTGGGCGCAGGACCCCCTTTTCCTGCGCTCAGATATAACGGTCATCCTGCTTGCCGAGAATCTAAGTGAGTTGCATCCTAAGCTTACCGCCAATCCCCACCTTTCAGCTATACGAGTTCCCTATCCAGACGCGGGGCTACGGCAGGCGTTTATCACGGCGTGGGTACAGGAAAAAAACCTCTCCTTGGAGACTAAGCTAACTCCTGCGGCTTCTACGGCGTCCCTGGCGGGGCTTACAGGGGGGCTTACGCTGGTGCAAGTGGATAAGCTCTTAGCGGAGGTGGCAGAGAGCGAGACCCCGTGGACCGAAGCCCAGCTTTTAGAACGCAAGAAGATGCTTGTAGAGGCCCAAGCCGGCGGGCTGGTAGAGTTTCTGAGTACTCACCTTACGCTGGACTACGTAGCCGGTCATCATGCTGCCAAAGCGTACCTCCGTTCCATTGCGATCGCCCTCAAAGCCGGGCATACCGCAGTTATTCCGATGGGCTTTTTGATTACGGGACCCGTGGGTACCGGGAAAACCTTTCTCATCCGATGCTTTGCCGGCGAGATTGGGATTCCCATGGTGCAGCTTAAAAATTTCCGTTCGCCTTGGGTAGGAGAGACTGAAGCCAACCTTGAGCGCATCTTAGCTTTGCTAGAGGCCTTGGCGCCTATTGCTGTGGTTATTGATGAAGCCGATACGCAATTAGGAGGGCGAGACCGAGAGGGGGATAGCGGAGTCAGTGCACGGGTATTTGGGCGCTTAGCAAATTTCATGAGCGATCCAAAAAATCGAGGCCGTATTTTATGGTTTCTGCTCACGGCTCGGCCAGATCTCCTTCCCGTAGATTTCAAGCGGCAGGGTCGCGCCGAAGAGCATATACCTCTTTTTGCGCCTACTACGCCAGACGAGAAGAGAGAAGTGGTACAGGCCTTAGCTCGGCGGTTGGGCTTCCCGATAGAGGTGACCCCCGAAACTGGATGGGAAAGCCTGCCCGACTTTTCAGGCGCTGAATGGGAAGCTATCTTGACACGGGCCCGCTTCCTCGCCCTTACGGAAGGTTCACAAAATCCTACTTGGACGCATATTCAGCAAGTATTGGAAGACTTCTTGCCACCTACGTACCCCGAAGAGATTGCCTATATGACTTACCTTGCTATCTTGGAATGCACGCGTCGTAGCCTTCTACCCTTTGTTTATCAGGGGCTTTCGCGGTCGGAGCTTTTTGCCAAGGTGGAGCAGCTGCGGACTCGGCTTCGGTAGCTCTGCTTGCTTTTGTGTTATATTTAGGGCCATGCTGACGGTGACACCTCGCGCAGCTGAGCGCATTCGGGCTATTCAACAAGAAGAAGGTCATCCGCATGCTCGGCTCCGTATAGCTGTGAAAGCGGGAGGGTGTTCCGGCCTTACCTACGATTTAGAGTTTGCTGCGGAAGCCTGCCCCGATGAACTGACCTTCCATTCGGAGGGTATAGAGCTCCTGGTCCCTAAGAAAAGCCTGGTCTATCTCGTAGGTACGCAGCTGGATTACACCGAAGGCCTTTCTGGTCAGGGCTTCCACTTTGTCAATCCCAACGCTACCCGAACCTGTGCTTGTGGTACGAGTTTTGCCGTATAGCTCTGTATGGAACGGCTCCGACCCGGCTGGTTTCTGGAGGGGCTATGGGATGTAGAATATCAGCAGTATCGCCTGCTAGGCTACCTCCAGAAAGCGCGACGGGCTTTTCTGGCCCAGCAGCTCTATCCGCCTCTGGCCGATCTCGTGGCTTCTTATACGGAAGTCGTAGGCCTTTACGAGAAAATTCAGGGCGCTCCCTCCGAGGGCTCTGGGGTTTCTGCTACGCTGGAGGGGATTTTGACTTTTGCCTTGCCGCTCTTAGAGGAAGCCATAGAGGAGGGAAAGTCCCTCTATGAGGTAGTAGCCCAAGCCCTTCAGGTACACGTAGTAGGGGTTGTGCCCTTGTACCGAGATGAGGGATATATCTTTTTGCGACGCGGTGCTGAGTCCGTAGTATGGGCTTACGCCTACGAGCTGCGTTACCTGTACGATGCCCAAGGGCGAGAAGTGGCTATACGATTGGTGCCTGTGGGGGAATATAGCTTTAGTGCACTGGGGCTAGGTTTTGCGGCGGTGCGGGAGAAGATTCTGCAGGAGTGCTCGGAGCTGCCAGTACCGCTTACATTAGCGGTGGAGGTACCTTGGATACTCCCCTTGCAGGAGACGCTGTTACCGATTATTCAGCGCTCGCTGCCGCGCTGGGCGCAGGAGGCGCCTACGCAAGGTATCGGCTAATCCCCGCACAGAACGCAGCAGCTGCATCAAAAATATTCGCTTACGAGCTGCCGACCTTCCTAAGAGCTCAGGGGCCCAGAAAACCCCTAAAAGTCCGAGTAAGCTCATTCCTAGTAGGATAGGAGGTTCTCCGAGTAGCCACAGAACCGCTCCTATACCCCAAGCGATTATCCCCCGTAGGTAGGTAGACCAAGCCCATCCATCCCAAAAGCAGCGGCCAGACCTCGTGCGCCCTATTACGTATCGGCTCAGCACCATACCTACTAGCAAAGCCACCGGAGAAGCCCAGAAGTACAGTTCTACCCGTACAAAAAGCCAGGTCAGTCCTAGCTGCACGCTGGCGACACAGAGATTGACCCCAAAAGCCGTACGGAGGAGCCCACGACTGGTGAAGAAGGTAATTACGGGTATGAGCGGTAGAAGAGCCAGAAAGCTCCCCCAGAAGCCGGCTAAGGTCTGCAGCTCAATAGGGCCTATTTTTACCGGCAGCCAGGGGTACATCCATAAAGTGAAGGCCCAGCCGCCAAGCCCCCCGGTCGTAGAGAGTAGAGTGGTAAGCCAGACGGACTGGCTGAGACGTAAGGCCTGCCGATGCGGCGAGTCGCTCTGCGAACCAAATATCGGAAAAAGAGATTCTACAGCTTTGAGAGCGAGCGCGCTAAACTTACTCAGGAGGTACTGCAAGGCGCTATAAAACCCCATGAGGTTTAGGGAGGCCCAGCGGCTAATCAGCGTCCGTTCAGTGAAAGTCAGAGGGATAGCTAACAGGCTGCTCAGGGCGGGCCACAGACCTGCGCGTAGTAGTGCGGGAGCAGGCCGCAGGGAGCCGACCCAAGGTACGCGCCTTAGGCGCCGGGCTGTTAGAAGCCACAAAGAAGCTCCATAAATCGCATAGCCCCCCAGGATGGCTCTGAGGGCCAGAAGCGGTGAGCGTTCTGAGCTCAGAAGGAGGAGTACTAGTGGGAAGACACTCTGCCAGAGGGCTTGGAGGAGGGTGTTTACGGCTGCCCAGCGGAAGCGCCCTAAAGCTATGGGTACCCAGTTCAAAAACATCCCGGTTTGGACGCCCCACAGGGCAGGGGGTACCCATAGGTATACCTCTTCTAGAAGCTGGCGTTCTGCCTCGGAGAGCGCTAAGAGGGTAGTTAGCATCTCGGGGCCTCGTAATAGCCAGAGTCCGCTCAGCGTAGCGGTGCTTAGCCAGACTATGCTGAGCGCGCTACGCAGAGTAGCCCAGCCCAATGTCCATTGCCCTACGGAAGCGCCGGCGGTGAGGCGCTGCGCCATCACCTCGCCCATGCCGAGATTTAGGAGGTAGGATTGGCTTACTAGGCCCGCGGCATACATTACCACGCCATACTGAGCTCGTCCGAGCCATTGTAAGAGGAGGATGGGGGTAGCTAAGGCCGATATACCTCCTAAGATGTAGCCCAGTGTATTCCAGAGGGCCCCTCGGGCGATCTCTCTGTGTCGCACGCTGCCCGAAAATGCATAAGTTTGCCCAATGCGGTCTCTTGGCAGTTATGGCATAGATGAGGTGCTCGGCTTTCTACCCAAAGAAGATCCCCTGCCGACCTTACCCGACGCGCTCTCGGAGTGGGACTCGTATGCGTACGACTTGCCTAAACTTTTAGTTAGTGGGAGAATTCGGTATTTCCTGCGCGGTATGCCGCTCTTGGACCCCACGCCTCACCTCCAAACAGAGGGCCAGTGGCGAAGGGCCATGCAGGCTCTATCGTACATAGGGCATGCATGGGTTTGGGGAGAGGCGACCCCTCCCGAATCCCTGCCTGAAAATATCGCTCTACCCTGGTACACCGTCGCGCAGCAGTTAGGGCGCCCGCCTGTGCTCTCCTATGCCTCTTATGCGCTAGACAACTGGCGGCGCCTCGAACCCCAAGGACCCATTGCGATAGATAATATCGCTCTCATCCAAAACTTCCTCGGCGGCCTGGATGAGGAATGGTTTATCCTCATCCATGTGGCCATAGAGGCGGTGGCAGCGCCAGCGGTACGGGCGCTTCCTCAGCTCGTACAGGCGGTCCAGACGGGCGACACGACTGCAGCCGAAGCTGCCCTCAGCCAGATTGAACCCGCTCTCTCCGAAATGTACCAGATACTCCTGCGCATGCCTGAAGCCTGCGACCCTTACATCTATTACCATCGGGTGCGGCCGTACATTCACGGTTGGAAAAACAATCCCGCTCTGCCCGAAGGCTTGCAGTACGAAGGGGTAGCGGCTTACGGAAATGAGCCTCAGCAGTTCCGAGGAGAAACTGGCGCGCAAAGCTCTATCGTCCCCTCCCTGGATGCTGCCTTAGGGATTACCCATGCAGATGATCCCCTGCGAGCCTACCTCCGAGAAATGCTAGACTACATGCCCCCCGGCCATAGGCAGTTTGTGCTTGACTTAGAGGCGTATCAGGTAGACAGGCGATTTTATGCAAGCACACCGAGCCTGCGAGAGCTGTACAATCGCTGCTTACATTGGATAGAGCGCTTCCGCACGAAGCACTTAGAGTACGCAGCTCAGTACATTGCTCGGCAGCATCAGGTTAGCGCTACCAACCCTGCCGACGTAGGCACAGGGGGGACGCCTTTTATGCCTTACTTAGCCAAACATCGGGATGAAACCGAAGCCCAAAAACTTCCCTAATGCCTATGGCTGAAATCATAGAGATGCCTCGCCTCAGTGACACGATGGAGGAGGGAGTCATTGCGAAATGGCACAAGAAAGTAGGTGACACGGTCAAGCCAGGCGACCTCCTTGCGGAGATTGAGACCGATAAGGCGACTATGGAGTTTGAGGCGCCGGTAGGGGGCACTCTACTGTATGTTGGCGTAGAGGCGGGAAAGGCAGTTCCTATCGGACAGGTGATAGCGATTATAGGCAAGCCGGGAGAGGATGTAGAGGCCCTTCTCTCTGGGGCGAAGTCGCAGG
>CALKJV010000174.1 GCA_937995505.1 uncultured Bacteroidia bacterium
AAAAAACTGGAGCTACCATCCCCAGCCGTGGCTACCCCAGGCAAAAAAGAGAGTGAACGCAACACGTCTACTTCCCCAAAGAGGGCGGGGAGCTTTTTGAGCTGCTGCACTTCAATGCGATTTTGGCTTACGGCCGCACTCTCAAAGCGCCGCTGCTCAAAGGTCTCTACAATCTCCACGCTCTTGAGCTCTATGCCCTCCTCCTGCAGACGAAAGTCATGACGCAGAGAAGCCCGTAGGTTTACGGAGAGGGTTTCGCTCCGATAGCCTACAAACTGCGCTACAACCCTATACGAGCCTGCGGGGAGCTGGAGAGCGTAATATCCGTACGGGTTTGTAAAAGTGCCAGTACCGCGTTCTAGGACGAAGACCTTAGCGCCGGCGAGGGGCTCTCGGTTCGTAGCGTCCTGTACGTAGCCGCTGAGGGTAAAGTTTTGGGCATAGACTAAGCTCAGTAAGCAGAGCGCCCCCCTACGGTGCATACGGCGTACATAACAAAAACTTCTTCGGTTCTGTGCGTTTCCTAAAATAGGTTTGGGAAGGCGGCTACTTTTTGAGGCCGAGCTGGATAAGGCGCTCTTCCAGGAAGGCTTCTGCGGTGATGTCGGGGTAGGCTTTGGGATGGGCGTCGTCAATGCAAGAGGGCAGGCAAGCCAGGCTCACCTCCGGTCGGGGATGCAGGAAAAAGGGTACGGATAGGCGGGGGAGATGACGCTTTTCTGGCGGAGGGAGGGTAACTCTATGGGTAGTGCTGCGAAGGCGATTATTGGTGAGGCGCTGAAGCATATCCCCTACGTTGATGACCATCTGGTTGGGGGCGACTTGCGGGGCGAGCCATGTACCGGTGCGGGTGAGCACCTCTAGCCCTTCTGCGCTGGCGCCAATGAGTAGCGTAATCAGATTGATGTCCTCGTGCTCCGCGGCACGGGTGGCGCCGGACGGAATAGGCGTGCCCTCAGATAGGGGATAGTAATGGAGTAGGCGCAGCAAACTAGGCCCATTGTGAATGCGGGGCTCAAAGTAGTCCTCTTCTAAGCCCAAGTACAGGGCGATGGCGCGTAGGAGCTGCCGCCCTGTCTCAAAAAAGAGCTTATAGGCTTCTAGGACGGTTTCGTGGAAGTGAGGCACTTCGGTGGGCCATACATTGCGGGGCAGCCGATGGGAAAGGGGGTCGGTGCGGTCATTCAGTTCGGGACCGATATGAAAAAATTCTTTTAGATCGGGGACGCTTTGGTCTTTAGCGTGCTCCTGGTTTGGGGGAGTGTAACCGCGCTGACCTGCGGTGCCAGGCACGATATAGCGTTCCTTGACTTCAGGAGGTAGCGCGAAAAAGGCCTCGGTTACTGCGTACAAGCGATGCTGAAGCGCTTCGGGGACCAAGTGATTCTCTACCAGTACGAAGCCTATCTCGGAAAAAGCCGTGCCTAACGCTTCTACAAAGCGGTTTCGTTCGGTCGGGGAGCCTTCGGTAAACGCCCGCAGGTCTATCACGGCTAAGTTTTCCATACCTTTGCGAAGGTAGCACGGTGGCGCCGTAGTTCAACCGGATAGAACGGGAGTTTCCTAAACTCCAAATGTGGGTTCGAGTCCCGCCGGTGCCATTTGCGGATGTGGCGGAATTGGCAGACGCGCCAGACTTAGGATCTGGTCCCGAAAGGGGTTGAGGGTTCGAGTCCCTCCATCCGCACTTGAGTGTGGAGATGCGTTTTCCTCGGCCGTACTTGGCCGAAGGGGAAATACAAGTGCCCGTAGAGGCCTACGAGACCGAATATCGGGCGCGCTTGCGTGAGCTGCGGCGGGAGCTTGTGCTGCCGGGTTTTCGTCCAGGTCAAGTGCCCATGGATCTGGTGATGGCTCGGCATGGGGCAGAGCTTCTCTCGGAGATTTTGGCGAAACAGTTTCTAGAGGCGTTAGATAAGGCCTTGGAAGGGCGTCGGCTTATTGGCTTGCCCTTTTACTCGCGTGAGCCAGAAGCCCTACACCCGCAGCCTCCCCTGAGCAGTTACCGATATCCCGTGCAAGTACTCGTAGTCCCCAAAGAGCCTTTACCCTTAGAGGGCCTTCAGTGGACAGAGTACGCGTACGAGCCTGCGCCTGGTGATGTAGAACTCTACCAACGGCATTTGCAGGCGGCTTTTGGGCAGCTTGAGCCCTTAGAAGCGCTCCCAGAGCACATGCCCGCAGAGAAGCATCTACTCGTCCGCTTGCGCTGGCAGCCCCCCGGCGCCGCAGAAGCCATCCGCCTTTCCTGGAATACCCTTACGCAGCCCTTCTCCTGGAGCTACCTCGCGGGACGAAAGATCGGCGAGGCTTTCTCTTTGCCGCCAGAAGCCGTGGCTCCTTTAGCAGACCTCATCCGAGCCGAAGTGCCGACTTTTTCCCCGCTGACCACCGAAGCGCTCTCTGTGACCCTATCAGCCGCTGCTTATGCCACGCCCCTTTCCTTGGAGGAACTCAAGGCCCAGTTAGACTTCCAGAGCCTCGGAGACGAACCTGAAGCAGAAAGCTGGCGCCTCCTCCTGGATAGACACACGAAACGGATCCTCCACGCTATCAATACCCGAGCTAAACAAATCGCCTTCCTACACGCTGCCCGCATCCAGCTACCACAGGAGCTCGTGCAGTACAATTATCTTATTTACCTGCGCAATCGCCAAACCCAAAACGGCCACATCCCTAAATACGAGGACTACCAGTTAGAGTTGGCTTGGCAGGTGCTTTTCGCAAGCTATGCCTACAACGAACCCGAACTGGCCATCTCAGATGAGGAAGTGAGTGAGCAGCTCTGGAGCCACCTGCGCCAGTCCACCCACCTCTCTGAAGAGACCCAAGCTCTTTTAGAGCGCTTAGAGGAATCAGAGGAGGAGCGCAAGCAGCTGCTTACTTCCCTCCTAAGCGAGCAGGGCGACTCGCTGCGCCAGTCGCTTCAGTACGAGCGGTTTGGGCGGTGGATAGAAAGCCGTTTCGGACCCGTGCGCAAACAGCCCCTGCCAGCAAATGTGTTATTCCTACGCCTGCTATGAAATCTGGAGAAGAGTTTCGCCGCTACGCCACTCGCCATCTCGGCATAGAAAGCCTACGCTTAGACCAGTACGAAGCTCGCCTGCGTCAGGGCATTTACGGCCTTACTCCTAATATCATTGAAGAGCGCCAGCTCAATATTGCCGTAATGGATGTCTTTTCGCGGCTCATGATGGACCGAATTATCTTTTTAGGATACCCCATTGATGGCCAGATAGCCAATATCGTCAATGCCCAGCTCCTCTTCTTAGAATCTGCTGACCCGAAGCGAGATATTTTTATCTATATCAACTCCCCTGGCGGCTCAGTTTATGATGGGCTTAGCATTTACGATGTGATGCAATACGTGCGGCCGGATGTAAATACCATCTGCACAGGGATGGCAGCGTCTATGGCGGCGGTGCTCTTAGCTGCGGGCACCCATGGCAAGCGTTCGGCGCTGCCTCACGCCCGCGTAATGATCCATCAGCCCTTGGGGGGGGTGCAAGGGCAAGCCTCTGATATTGAGATCGTCCACGCCGAGATCCAGAAAATCAAGCGCGAGCTGTACGAGATTCTGGCTTTTCATACGGGGCAGCCGTATGAGAAAGTCTGGAAAGACTCCGATCGGGATTACTGGATGCGGGCGGACGAGGCGCAGGCGTACGGCCTCGTAGATGAGGTACTGCGCCCCACCAAGCTTCAGCCCACGAATGGCGCGCGAAGCTGAGGGGCCCAAGTGTGATTTCTGCGGGCGGCCCGGTACCCAGGTTCCGCTCGTTGAGTCGCCTCTGCGTCCTGTGCGGATCTGCCTGGATTGCGTACAGCACATTCATGAAGCGGCCCAGAAAGAGCTCAGACGTAGTCGCCGCTTGCGCGGCTGGCAAATGCCCAAAACCTCCCCTGCCGAAATCAAAGCCCACCTAGACGCATACATTGTAGGTCAGGAGTCCGCCAAACGCAAAATAGCCATCGCCGTCTATAACCACTACCGGCGTATAGATGCCCTTCTGAATGCCCCAAAAGAAGCTAGTGAGAAGCTACCGGTTCGGGTAGAGAAAAGCAATGTGCTTTTGATTGGGCCTACTGGCACGGGAAAAACCCTCATGGCTCGCACTGTGGCGGAGCTCCTACAAGTTCCTTTCGCTATCGCAGATGCTACCACCCTCACCGAGGCTGGCTATGTCGGCGAAGATGTAGAAAATGTTTTACTGCGCTTGCTCCAAGTCGCCGAGTACGATGTAGAGTCGGCCCAGATCGGAATAGTGTATATTGATGAAGTAGACAAGATTGCCCGTAGGTCTGAGAGCCCTTCGCTTACGCGGGATGTGGGCGGAGAAGGGGTACAGCAAGCCCTGCTCAAACTCTTAGAAGGCACCGTGGCGAACGTGCCCCCTAAAGGCGGGCGCAAACACCCTGAACAGAGCTTTATACCGGTAAACACGGAGCATATTCTCTTTATCTGTGGGGGGGCGTTTGAGGGGCTGGATCGCATTATTGCGCGGCGCCTCTCGCGGCAAACCGTAGGCTTCCGTCGAGGGGGCCCGCAGTCGGACTCTCCCGAAAACCTTTACGCTTATGTGCTGCCAGAAGACCTGCGGCGGTTTGGGCTTATACCGGAGTTTATTGGGCGGCTGCCTGTGATCGCGGTAACCGAACCCCTTACCGAAGAAGCTCTCCTCCAAATCCTTATAGAGCCTCGCAATGCCCTCCTCAAGCAGTATCAGCAGCTTTTGGCGTGGGATGGCATAGAGCTGCACTTTACGGAGGGGGCGCTTCGGGCGATTGCGCAATCGGCTTTGGGGCTGGGTACCGGAGCTCGAGGCCTGCGCGCCCTCATGGAGAGGGTTTTAGAAGAGGTACTGTATACGCGGCCCGCTGGCCAGAAAATTGAGTTTACCGAGGCGGAGGTGCGGGCTCGGTTAGACCTTCTACGGATGGCCAGTTAAAACAAAAACCCCGCCCATTGGGCGGGGCGGCTTGCTCTATTCAAGACCAGGGACTCTCAATACCGTCCATGCATGCGCAGGGCGCGCACGGTGCGTTCCACGGCTATCAGATAAGCCGCTTCTCGCAAGGATACTTTCTGGGCGGCAGCCCGCGTGAAAACATCATCAAAAGCCTGCTTGATGGTATGGTCTGCGCGATCTTGCACCTCGGTCTCAGTGTAGTAGTGGCCTCGGCGGTTTTGGACCCATTCATAGTAAGAGACGATTACCCCTCCAGCATTTGCGAGAATATCGGGGATGACGGTGATGCCTTTGTCTTGCAGGATCGGGTCGGCTTCTGCCATGGTGGGGCCATTAGCGCCTTCGGCGATGAGCCAGGCCTTGATGTGCGGAGCGTTTTGGGGCGTGATCTGGTCTTCTAAGGCTGCGGGTACGAGGATATCTACGCCGAGAGTGAGCAGCTCTTCGTTTGATATGCGGTCGCCTCCCTTGAAGCCCTCTAAAAAGCCGCTGTGTGCGTCGCGGTACTGAATAGCCTGGTGGATGAGGATGCCATTTTCGTTGTAGAAGCCACCGGTCTTATCAGAGATGGCGACGACGCGGATTCCGTTTTGGGAGAGGTATTTGGCGGTGATGGAGCCGACATTTCCGAAGCCTTGAACGGCAGCGGTGAGGCCCTCAGGGCGACGGTCCATGCGCTGGAGGGCTTGCAGGATTACGGTGGTTACGCCGCGCCCAGTCGCTTCTACACGCCCTTTGGAGCCACCCAGCTCTAAGGGCTTGCCCGTTACCACTGCGGGAATGTAATTGCCCCTGTGCAAGCGGGAATATTCATCTACAATCCAGGCCATCTCTCGGGCGCTCGTGCCCATATCCGGCGCAGGAATGTCCTTATCCGGTCCAAATACATCAGACATAGCCCGCGTATAGGCACGGGTAAGCCGTTCCAGCTCGCCTACGGACATTTTTTTGGGTTCGCAGGTAATACCGCCTTTTGCACCGCCATAAGGGATATTGACGACGGCGCATTTCCAGGTCATCCAGGCGGCCAGAGCCATTACCTCTCGCATATTCACTTCGGCGGCGTAGCGAATACCGCCTTTGCCCGGTCCTAGGGCTCGCGAGTGGATAACTCGGTACGCTTCAAATACTCGCACGCTGCCATCGTCCATGGCGACAGGTAGATAGGCGATGTGGATCTCGGATGGGCGGCTAAGCACCTCACGCTCGTCTGGCGATAGCCCTAGCCGATCCGACGCCGCATGAAAGCGGCTCAGCATGGAAGCATATGGGTCTGCAGATTGCGCCGCAAGCGCTTCCGCCGAAACGACAGGCTCTATCATACCATCTTTGTTCTTACGGCTCATGCCACAAAGGTAAGCAGCTCCCCCAACTCCACATATGCCTTTTATGCCGTACCTTTGCTATATGCAAATCCAGTACCTAGGACACTCGTGCTTTTTACTTACAGCTGCCAGCGGCGAAAAGCTCCTCTTTGACCCTTTCATTACCCCCAATGAGCTTGCGAAAGATAGAGTTTCCCTCAAAGACCTCCAGCCGGATTTTATTTTTCTCTCCCACGCGCACTTTGACCACATAGCCGACGCAGAGGCTATTAGCAAAGCGTCAAATGCGCCGATTGTGGGGGTGTGGGAGATTCATTCCTACTTTTCAGCGTGCGGCTGCTCCACAGTTCCCATGAATGTGGGAGGTACGTGGCGTTCCCCAAAATCCGATAGCAAGCTTACGGTTAAGCTCGTGCCGGCCACACATACGAGTAGCTTTCCGGATGGGGGCTATGGAGGCGTACCCGTGGGCTTCGTTTTGTCTGATGGAGAAAACACGCTTTACTATGCGGGTGATACAGCGCTTTCGCTGGAGATGGAGCTGATAGCGGAGCGCTATGAGCTCAAGCTGGCCTTCCTGCCGATTGGGGGAACCTTCACTATGGATGTAGAGGACGCCGTGGAAGCGGCAGCGCTTTTAGATGTGTCGGATGTGATTGGGATGCATTACGATACCTTCCCCCCCATCCAGATCAATCACGAAGAAGCTCGGCGCGCCTTTCAGGAGTACGACGTTACTCTACACCTCTTAGAAATTGGGAAGGTGTATAGCTTAGAGGAGCTTGTTCAGCGAGAGCCCTCAACAGCCAAGGAATAACCTGCAATGGTTTTACGATTTGCTCCGAGTCCAACGGGCCCTCTCCATATCGGGGGAGTGCGCACGGCGCTGTATAATTACCTGCTGGCGCGCCAGCAGGGGGGGCGCTTCATCCTGCGCATAGAAGATACCGATCAAACTCGCTTCGTGCCTGGGGCAGAGGCGTACATTATTCAGTCGCTTTCTTGGTGTGGGATCACCTTTGACGAAGGGCCGCACGTAGGGGGACCCAACGGCCCCTATCGCCAAAGCGAGCGAAAGGACATTTATGCGCAATACGCCCATCAGCTGGTAGAACAGGGCTGGGCTTACTATGCCTTTGATACAGAGGAGGAGCTGGAGGAGATGCGGCAACGCTTTGAGGCAGCGGGTATGGTCTCTCCCCAGTACAACTCCATCACCCGCACGTACATGAAAAATAGCCTGACCCTCCCCCTGCAAGAGGTGCAAGAACGCCTACGCACGCAGCCCTATGTAATTCGCTTCCTCATGCCGCGAGGGCGAGAAGTGCGCTTTTACGATGAGATTCGGGGCTGGGTTAGCTTCCATACCAAAGAGCTAGACGACAAAGTGCTGCTCAAGAGCGATGGCATGCCCACCTACCACCTGGCCAATGTAGTAGATGACCACCTCATGGGGATTACGCACGTCGTACGTGGTGAGGAGTGGCTACCCTCTACGCCGCTGCATGTGCTTCTGTATGAGGGTTTCGGGTGGGAGATGCCGAAGTTTGCCCATCTGCCGCTTATCCTCAGGCCTGATGGGGGAGGGAAGCTCAGTAAGCGGGATGGCGACCGACTGGGATTTCCGGTTTTTCCGCTGTGGTGGCAAGACCCCTCCTCCGGGGAAGTCTCTCTCGGCTACCGAGAACGTGGCTTTCTTCCCGAAGGGCTTGTGAATTACTTGGCCCTTTTAGGGTGGCATCCGTCGGGGGAGCAAGAAGTATTCACGATGGAAGAGCTTATAGCGGCTTTTGACCTCTCGCGGGTTAGCAAAGCCGGAGCTCGTTTTGATTACGAGAAAGCCCGATGGATCAACCAGCAGCACTTGCGTCGCCGCTCTGTCGCAGATCTGGTGCCCCAAGTGCGTGTGCTATGGGAAGCTCGCGAGCTTCCGCCCATCTCTGATACCCAGCTGGAGGCTCTTATTCAGCTGGCTCGAGAACGGGCCAGCACCCTGCCCGAGATCGTGGATGCCGTGCGGTTCTTCTATGCGCCGCCGACACATCCGCTTCCCGAGACACTTTCTGCTAAGCTCCATTCGCCTGTACTGGCCCTTCTGCCGACCTTTCTGTTAGAGCTGGAACAGGTATCAGAACATACCGAGCCCATCGTAGAGACTACGCTCAAAGGGTGGGCTCGCACGCATTCGCTTCCTTTGGGCAAGGTGCTCCTTACCCTGCGCCTGCTGCTCACCGGAGAGGAATCGGGGCCTTCTCTTTATGCAATTTTAGTCCTTTTGGGTGCCGCTGAGGTGCGTCGGCGCCTACAGATAGCTCTGCCTGTATATGGGGTGTCGCAACGGTTGTAGGGGCGGCTGTTCCAATGCGGTATTCGTAGGGGACTGGATAGAGGGGGTGCTACCGGCTCGGGATGCCCCTCCCTTGGTAGAAGTGCGCTTCAAGAGCAATCGTCGGGAGCTTTTTTGGACTGAGCTGGATCCGCCCCTCACGGTCGGCGAATGGGTCGTTGTACCAGAGCTGATCCGCCGTTCAGCCGAAGCCCCTCTTCAAATCGGGCGAGGCTACGATATAGGATGCGTACAGCTCACCGGGTACCTCGCCGCGGCTCGCCGAAAAGCCCAGCGCCAATCTATTGACCCTCAGCAACGGATATTACGGAGGGCTACCGCAGAGGAGCAGCAGCGTCTCTTAGAACTGCGCCTGCAAGAGCTTACCCTCCTGCAGAAGGTTCGCCAGCTGGTGGCGGAGCTGGGTTTAGACCAGCAGCACGAGATGAAGGTTACTGACGTAGAGTGCACGGCAGATGGTCGTACGATTTTCTGTTACTTCACGGCGAATGGGCGTGTGGACTTTCGGGAGCTAATTCGTCGGATAGCCGAGACCCTAAATATGCGACCGGAGATGCGCCAGGTCGCTGCCCGCGAAGAAACCGCTCGCATAGGCGGCATCGGAACCTGTGGGCGAGAGCTGTGCTGCAGTAGCTGGCTCACCACCTTACCCACCGTATCGGCACAGGAAGTTACTCGCTATCAGGGCATTTCCCTCAATACTACTAAGGTTCTCGGTCTGTGTGGCCGCCTCAAATGCTGTCTAAGCTATGAGCTTGACGCTTACAAGAAAGTCCTTTCCCACATCCCCTCAGTCAAGTCTCTTCATACCGAAGACGGCGACTGGAAGTATCTGCGCACCGAGATCCTTTTGGAGCGGCTCTGGTTTGAGAAGGTTGGCGAAGGCAAACAGGTATGTCTTTTGGTCCGAGAGGTTCGCCGCCTTTTAGATATGAATCGGCGAGGGGAGCGGCCTCCTTCCATAGAGCCGTACATAGTGAAGTTTCCGGACCTCCCTACGAGGATTTGAGCACGTCCCCTAGACCTATCTGGGTGAGGGTCTGCTGCCGATCTGTCTCTTAGGGGCGTGTAGAGGCTCTCGGTGGAGAAATTAAGTTGGTCGGCGTCCTTCTCACTTCGGCCAAATTTGTAGAGTAGGTTTCCGAAGGAGGGGCAAGCGACTTATCGGGAGGGCTTTGGCGGCTTTTTTGTTTTTTTGTCTGCGATGAAAATCCTGTGCTGCATCAGCCACGTGCCGGATACGACGACTCGTATCCAGTTCACCGCCGATGGCAAAGCCTTAGACCGTACGGGCGTAACCTTTGTCATAAACCCCTATGATGATTTTATTCTCGCTCGGGCCGCAGAACTCAAAGAGAAAAACCCTAGCGGGGTTCAGGTAACGGTCTTGTGTGTAGGCAAAAACGGCACCTCTAACACGGATAGCGTTGACGCCAACCTCCGCAAGGCTTTAGCCTTAGGACTAGATGAGGCGGTGCGTGTAGATGCTGAGCCAGCAGATGCGTACTTTGTCGCCCAGCAGATTGCAGCTTATGCGAAAGACAAGGGATTCGACCTACTCTTTTTTGGCAAGGAGTCTATAGACTACAATGGCAGCCAAGTGCCTGGCATGGTCGCTGCGTTATTGGGGCTTCCCTTTGTTTCTTATGCTACGAGCGTTGAGCTGCAAAATGGCAAAGCCCGCTTAACTCGGGAGATTACGGGCGGAAAGGAAATCTTGGAAGTACCCCTGCCACTTGTGCTAAGCGCCCAGAAAGGCTTAGCCGAGTGGCGCATCCCCAACGTACGCGGTATCATGCAAGCCAAAAGTAAACCTCTGCACGTAGTATCGCCCGTAGCAGCCGAGCCACGCGTGCGCACTGTGAAGCATGAGCCCCCTCCCCCCAAGGGCACCTTCAAGAAGGTAGAGGTAGAAAAGATTGGCGAACTTGTACAAGAACTCGCAAACAAAGGACTAATATGAGTGCAGTAGTAGCATGGGCCGAGATTACGGACGGCCGAGCCAAAAAGCCCACTTTAGAAGCGCTCACCTTGGGTCGCCAATGGGCTGACTCGCTGGGGCTGCCCCTATGGGC
>CALKJV010000175.1 GCA_937995505.1 uncultured Bacteroidia bacterium
TCACTGCATCACGACGAAGGCCCCCCAGTAGTAGGGGTGTGGGTACTTTTTGCGAAGCTCTTTGATAGCTGTGGTGAAGGCTTCTTCTACGGTGAGTTTGGGGTTAGCTTGCCAGCGGCGATAGAAGGTCTCCATGAGCTCGCGAGTGGCGGTGTCATCTACGGGCCAGAGGGCGGCCATGACGCGCCGTGCGCCAGCTTCTAAGAAGCCTCGCTGCAAGCCGTAGAGCCCTTCGCCTTTGATTTTGCCGAGGGCGGTCTCGCAGGCCGAGAGTACCACCAGCTCCGTACCGAGGAGGTTGAGGGTGCTGGCTTCCTGGGCCGTGAGGCGCCCATCCTCTACCCCAAAAGGCGCATACAAGCTATCCCATATTCCCGCTTGGGCCAGAAGGAGCGCCCCTGATAGCATAGCCTCCCTGGCTTCTTCCAGAAAGTAGCCGTGCGTAGCGATATGTAAAATCCGCGGGCTTCTCAAAGACTTTATAAAAGCTTCCGTAGCAGCGGAGCCAATTACAGGCTCCGCGCCGAGGATCTTCGCTATGTTGCGGGCTTCCATCTCAGCTGCGGGCAGAGAGCTAATGCCAGCTGCAAAAAGTGCTTTTTCCCGCTTGGGGCTTTCCTGGGCTTCTTCTCTCGGTAGGTCGTAGAAGGCGGGATTGCCAATAATAACAGGCTTATTTTGCAAGCCTCTCAAGCGCTGAAGTAGTAGTCGCCGACTGCTGGCAATATACCGAATTACATACCGATCGCCTAAAAATTCTTTCCTTTCGGCGTGATAAAGCGTGGCGATGTTGATGCGGTAGTAGATGCCATCTGGCGAAAAGTAAATAAACCGCACTTCCTTAGGTAAGTAGGGCTCTAGGGGCTTCCAAAGGAGCTGGTAGGCGGTGCCTGTGAGCTGGGCCTCTGGAGAGCGAAGGACCTCGTAGAGAGTAAGCATTCGGCTTTCCCGAGTGGGGGTGGTGCGGTGCACATGCAGGCGTAAAGTAGGGCGTCCCCGCTCCGAAGTAAGGATGTAAAAGAGGTACAAGACGGAATCTGCCTTATTGTGAGGCACTCGTACGACCTCAATGAGGGCTTCTCCCTTGCGTAGAGGTGGGAAAAGAGGTTCGCGAGCAAAGTCAGGAAAATATCGCCGCAGCTCCGGCAGGCGTTCTAGCAGGGCTCTTTCAGCCCGCCTTACAAGCTGTAGGGTGGAGTCAGCTGCCCGCACCTCCTCTCGCGTAGTATAAAAGACCCAAAGGTCTAAAAGTTCTTTCCACCTCTGGTAGAGGTTCTGGAGTACGGTATCGCTTTGCTGGCGAGACTCTATCAGGTATCTCATACCCTCTACGGAGGTTAGGACAAGCCCCTTGATGCTGCGGGCTACTCTATACCCGAGCTCCACCATGGAAGGCGAGCTGTTTCCTCTCTCGGCTACATATCGCTCGAACTTTAGGGAGGTAGAGAGAATCACCTCTTCTACCAACCTCTCTCGGTAGGTGGTGGGTAGATTAGGGAGCTCCTGCTGGGCAAGGCCGAGGAGCTTATCCATCATCTCTGCGTAAACGCTGTCTGCCAGGTCATATCGCTTCTGCTCCTCGTAGAGAGAAGCTGAGACCTCAAGGGCAAGTATATGCAGTTGGGGGCTAGTACCTGGGCAGTCACGAATAATTTGTAGGCATTTTTGTATGTCTTTTTCGGCTCTTGGCCAGTCGCCTTTCTGCAAGTATAGCCTGGCGGAGCTCCGAAGGGCCTCGGCGTAAAGCAGGCCGCAGTTTTCTTCTCTCTCCGCTAGCCGGGTGAATAGTTCTGTAAGGGCCTGTTCAGCCTGTAGTAGATTTTGTGAGCGTAGGGTTATTTCCGCTACCTTGTTGAGAAGATTGAGGTATGCGATACTATTGGGGCCCCAGACTTCGGCTATGGGCTTCTGAAGCGCAAGGGCTAAGCTCTCAGCTAAGGCTAGCCTTTCGGTGACCTGATATACGTCTATGAGATAAGATAGCACTTCCAGCGCATGCGGATGCGTTGGGCCTTCCAGCTGCATCCATTGAGCAGCAATTTCCCTAAATAATGCTTCGCTTTCAAGGTAGTCGCGCAGTTGTAACAAGGAATAGCCGAGATTAGCTGCACTGATGAGGTAATCGGGATGGCTTGTACCGAGGGTAGCTGCACGAGCGGAGACGACTTCTCGGAGGAGCTTTTCGCTATCCGAGTAGTGGCCTGAGTAGAGGCGCAGAATAGCTAAGTTATTTGCCGCTGAGAGGGTGTAAGGGTGTTTGCGGCCCAGGGTTAGCTTCCAGCCCTCCCATACGATACGGAAAAGCGAGTCAGCCGCTCCATAGAGCCCCTTTTCCATGTAGAGGGCTGCTAGGTTATTTAGCGTGGCTAAGTACTGGGGATGAGATGGGGGTAGGTGAGCCTTTTGGAGGGAGAGGGCTTCTTGATAAGCCGCCTCAGCCTCTCTAAAGCGCCCTAAGTCATAATAAAGCGCTCCCAAACTGGTCAAAAGCCGACTATAGCCTAAGGGATCGCTGCATTCCTCGTATAGCTTTTGGCTATGGTGGTAGAGCGACTCGGCTTGAGCGAAGCGCCCTTGCACGGCCCGCAGGTCGGCTATCTGCCGCAGAACTTCGGCCTTCTCTTCTGTCTTTGCGATGGGGGTTCCGATATATATCTCGTAAGCTTGCGCATAGAGCGAGTCGGCTTTCTCGTACTGGGCTATTTGGGTAAGCCCTGTCGCTTCTAAGGCCAGGGAGAGCCCCAAGGCGGTCGAGTCTCTTAGGTGTAGGGCTAAGTTTCCGCTTTCTCGGGCATAAAATATAGCCAGGGAGTCTTCTGCCGCTTCTAAGGCAGCTTGAGCAGCGCCTAGATAGGCTCTCAGACGTAAGGAGTCAGGGAGCGGCTGTGAAAAACTCTCTTGGTACAAGGCTAAGGCCTGGAAGTACAATCCAGCCCTTCGCAAGCTATCTGCGGCATCTAGGGGATACCGCTGGGCGATGAGAGAGCCGCTTATCGCTAAGCCCCAGAGCGTGAATGTAAAACCTCGCATTTCCACAAAGCTACAGGCCTCCCCTGAGCTTTTAGCTTGGGAAGCCTCTGAAAGGGTCCGAATTGTGCTACATTTGGAGACTTCTCATGCGTAAGCGAGCTGTTTTTGGCCTGGGTAATCCCGGCGAAGCCTATCGCGCTACTCGGCATAATGTAGGGTTTTGGGTGGTAGGGGCGCTTGCCTCCGCTCTCAAAGCCCCGCCCTTCGCTCCTAGCCGCTATGCCCTCGCTACTCATGTGACGCATGCCGGGATCCAGTGGCATCTTTTTCTGCCCACTACATACATGAATCGCTCTGGGGATGCCGTGGCTTACTGGCGGGAGCAGCTTAAGCTGGAGCTTACCGAGCTTCTCGTAGTGGTAGATGAGATTCAGCTGCCGGTAGGGGCTATGCGCTTGACGCCTAAGGGGTCTAGCGGGGGACACAACGGCTTACAGCATATTATTGAGCGCTTAGGCACGACGGAATTTGCTCGGCTCCGCATAGGGATTGGAAAAGATTTCCCTAAGGGGAAGCAGGTGGAGTATGTACTGTCGCCTTTTTCGCCAGAGCAAGAGACACAGGTGCGAGCCCTTTTGCCGGAGGCGGTGGCGTGTGTGCTGGCCTGGGGGCGTGAGGGAATTGCCTCAGCCATGAATCGTTACAATCGCTCAGCTATCCCCAAAGCAGAGGTGGGGAAAAATCCGCTTTCCCCATCGGCCCCTCCGAGTGAGGCTGCCGAGTAAGTTTGGGCATGCTGGTAAAAAAGAGCTTAGTGTGGGTGGTAGGGATTGCGGTAGGTTTTTTGGCGGGCTGCTCAGCAAGCCGCTCAGCCCAAAAGTCCACAGCCGAGAAAGCCTTGCCGTCCGCTCGGGTAGTGCAGACAGCGCGCCAGTACATCGGAGTTCCTTATCGGGCGGGGGGCACGGATCGGCGTGGGATGGACTGCTCGGGTTATGTGCAACGGGTCTATCAGGAAGCTCTGGGAATAGCCCTACCGCGTACCGCTGATAGCCAGGCCCAGCAAGGCCAGACTGTACAAGGGCAGCTCCAGCCAGGGGATATTGTCTGCTTCCGAGAAGGCAAGGGCAAAAAAGTCACCCATGTCGGCATCGTCTCTGAGGTACGCGGGGCAGAAGTACGCTTCCTACATGCTTCTACCAGTAAGGGCGTGCGGGAAGATAGCCTTAGTGACCCTTACTGGAAAGCTCGGTATGCCGGGGCTCGTCGGCTCCTTGCAGAGCCTGCTTCCGCAAAAGCCCCCCCACGTAGCG
>CALKJV010000176.1 GCA_937995505.1 uncultured Bacteroidia bacterium
TTGAACAAACTTAGGGCTTGTATTGCAGCTGGCGCGGCGCGCAGGGGGAATCCGTGCAAGGTACGTAATCCCCATGTTGACGGGGTCTTGGAGGTTGGTGATGGTAGCGTTACGGCAGCAGCGCGCCCACGCTACATAGTAGCCCGAAGCATGAGGAGGTAAGGTAAGGTTGAAGCGATATACCCCCTCTTCTAAGCAAGTGCCTGGCCGCTGGAGGAAGCAGGCATCTACCCCCGCCGGATCCCATGGTCCGAATTGCGAGAGAGTTACCGTTTGTGTGGTGTAGAGGGTGCCATCTCCGTAGAAGATGTAGATGGTGATGGGGTTGTCATAATCGGCGCCTTGCGGGTCTGTACAGTCTCGGTAGAGCCACAGCTCAAAGGCGTAGCGATTTTGGGCAGAGTCAATGCAAGTGTAATACAAGTCAGCGCCCGCGATGTGGCGGGCAAAACTAAGACTCAGCGCAGCCAGCGCCCACCAGCCCCTCACTAAACGAAGTTAACACTTTTTACCGCAGCTGCCACAGCTGCTCTACGGGACCGATGAAGGCGGACTGTTCTAGGAGTTTTTGTGCGGCCCAGAGGGCGCCTCGCGCGAAAGTAGCTCGGTCATGGGCGCGATGGCGCAGCTCTATCCCTTCACCAGGACCGCTAAGGAGTAGGGTGTGTTCGCCGATAATTTCACCTACGCGTAGGCTCTGGAGGTCATGCAAGGGCGGGGCGTGCTTTTGCAGTTCTAAGGCGGTGCCGCTGGGGGCGTCTTTTTTGCGGCTGTGGTGAATCTCAAAAAGGGCAGCCTGCCAGTCCGGAAATTCTGGCCAGTGCTGCCTGATGGTTTGGAGTAAGGCTTTCAGGAGGATAATGCCTCGGCTAAAGTTTCCTCCCCAGACCCAGCGGGCATTCGGTATGCGACGGGCAAAGGCTTGCAGGGCTTCGGCTTCCCCATGCCAGCCCGTAGTACCTGTTACCAAGGCGAGACCTTGGGAAAGGCAGGCTTCTACTACCGAGCGGGTTTGTGTAGCATGGGAAAAGTCTAGTACGATTTGCGCCTCTCTGAGGGCTTGCCAGAAGCTTGCATCGGGGCGCCCGGCCTGAGCTACCACGGTGTATCCTGAGGCCTCGGCCAAGCTACGCAGGGAGTGGCCCATTCGTCCCGTACCTACGATTCCGATGCGCATCTCGGACAAAGGTATCGCTTACCTTTGCACAGATTGTGTTTAATCCAAACTATGTGGCTTCTGCTGAGAGAGGGGGTTTTACCGGAGGAGGTTTTGCCGCGTTTAGGGGAGCAGGCGTCCCTAGCTGAGGTGCGTCGGCTGGGGGAGCGCTGGGCTATTGCCTTCCCGACCAACGGTGTGACTGCAGAAGCTTTTTCGCAGTGGGAAGAGGTGGAACGGGCAGTGGCTGCGGAAGTGAGGGACTTTCCCTTGGTCCAGTCGTGGGCGGCTTCCGTAGAGATAGGCACCTGGCGGCGCGGCGAAGCCCCGCTTTGGATAGCCGGTCCCTGTAGCGTAGAGGAGAGAACCTCCTTTCTGGAGCTGGCGCATGCCCTATCGGCCTTGGGCGTGCATGTATTGCGAGGGGGAGCTTACAAGGCTCGTACCTCGCCATATTCCTTCCAAGGCTTAGGGCGTCAAGCCTTAGATTGGCTTGCAGAAGCCAAAGATCGCACAGGCCTCCCCCTCTGTGTGGAGATTCTGACCGAAGCTCATCTAGAAGTCTACCTTGTAGCAGGGGTAGATATCTTTCAGGTGGGTGCTCGTAATATGGATAACTACTGGCTTTTGACCGAAGTAGCACGCGCGGGCAAGCCCCTTCTGCTCAAGCGCAATCCTCAGGCTACGGTGAACGAATGGCTTTTGGCCGCAGAGTATGCTCTCTTAGCGGGGGCGCCGTGGGTTCTTTTGTGTGAGCGGGGGATACGGACTTTTGAGCGGTCGTTGCGGTATACCTTAGATGTGGGGGTCTTACCTGTGCTGGCCCATCAGACGGCTTTGCCCCGCATAGCCGATCCTTCTCATGCGGCGGGAGAGGCACGTTTTGTGGAGCCGTTGGGCCTGGCGGCTCTAGCGGCCGGAGCAGAAGGCCTCATCGTAGAAGTCCATCCGAATCCCCCCGCTGCGCGCTCAGATGCTCAGCAGCAGCTTACCCTAGATCAATTTGCTCGGCTCAAGGTCCGGGGAGAGGCCCTTTTTGCGGCGCTCCAAGCCCAGCCTCACGGGGCCTCAGCCAACCACTCTAAACCCAGCTGAAGGAGGCGGCGCATACGCTCCTCGGGAGAGCCGCCTCCATTGCGGTACATGAGCTCTCCTCGCCTGCGGTGGGCTACCCCTAAACAGAGAGCCCCCGCCTCATGCCCAAGCGCCCGAGCCAGGAGATAAAGTGGGGCTACTTCCATCTCAATATTTTGCACTTTGTGGCCTGCATAGGAAAACTCCGATAACCACTCAGGGATCTGCGCAAATCGGACTACACTGCGCACGGCGCGCCCCTGTGGGCCATAAAACCCTGCTGCGCTATAAGTGATGCCCGGAGTCCAGGAGAGCGAGGCTCCTCTTTTCTCTGCCAAATCCCGAAAAAAACCTGTTGCAGCGACCCCATACCAGGGCCAGTTCTGCCCGCTACGGCTGTGCCAGTGGGATTGCAGGGCTTTTGCCAGCTCGCTCTCTAAGGGGGCCTGATAAAAAAGCGGCAAGGGATCTAGCCCCACCCCATATACGCTAAAAACTACGCTACCCAAAGCGGTTTCTGGTTGTAAAAGGCCACTGGTGCCGATGCGTAAAAAGTAGAGTTTTTTCTGGGTAGGGAAGGGCTGCCCTCGGCTTAGGTCTAAGTTATGGAGGGCGTCTAACTCTAGTACAGCAATCTCCGTATTGTCTGCCCCGATGCCTGTTCCGAGGATCGTGATGGATTTGCCGTGGTAAGTGCCGGTGATCCAGGTAAATTCTCGGTGGCCGCCGCGGTGCTCTACGGTTTCTAGGAGGGGCTCTACGAGGGTGACCCGGCCAGGGTCGCCCACCAGCATGCAGCGATGGGAAGCCTGACCGGGTCGCATACCGATATGGTAGAGGGTTCCGTCGGGTAAGAGGGGCAGTTCGCTTGCCTGCATTAGACAAAGATGCGACTCTGCTGCGACTAAGGGAAGATGGGGCCTACTCTTTCACCAGGCGGAAGGTCCAGCGCTGGCTCTCCACCACCACCTCTACGAGGTACAAGCCACTGGGCAGCTGGGCCGTGGGCAGGGCAATCTGCTCCTCCGCTTGGCTCGGGGTAAATTGCGCTTCTGCCAGCGTCTGGCCTAGCAGGGAGAGGATCCGATAGCTGCCCTGCCGCTGGGCTGCATGAGATACTCTCAGGAAGGCAGCATCGGTCGTAGGATTAGGCGACAAGCTTACCTTCGGAAGCGGCTTATCGGCCAAGGAGGTGGCTGTGGTGGTATTTTCTCGCACTTGAACGCTGTCAAGGTAGAGGTTATTCCCCATCTCGGTGATGTTCTCAAAGCGGATCAGGACCTTTTTGCCCTTGTAGGTTGACGGGATAGGGATAACTGTATGACGCCAAGCGGTATTGGAGCCTTGCGGCGGTATCGCCGAGTGGCTCGTACCTGGCGAGCCCGTAGCCACCTCAATCGCAGTGCCGGTTACATCTAAGTCTTCGCCGCCTACATAATAAACTAGCTCCCAGTTGCTGCCGCAGTCTTCAGAGATATATACGGCGAGCGTATCGCCATAGAGGTACGATTTGTTTCCACCTGTGGTGCTGGTCCAGTTAAGGGCGCGGTAATACACATCAAACTCAATGGCAGGATTTTGCGCACTGCTGGGGATATTTATGAGAGGCGTAATCAGATGGTCGCGCTGGGTGCGATTGTAGTAGGCGAAGTTGCGCACTCGAGCCATGACATTACTGGCACCGAAGCTGCCTCGGCCGGTAGAGCTCCAGCGCTCCCAGGTTAGGGGGCTATTGCCTACGGCGTGGTCGGGATTGATGCGTACCCAGCCCGCTGGCGGGAAGGTCGTACCCTCAAACCCCTCTGAGAAGGGATAGTTCGCCGCCTGCGCAGTGTCTCGCACAATGAGGCAGTTTGTGTAGATGGTGTCTGCGCTACCAGCTAGATTCTGTACCTGAAGTCGTATGCTATATGTGCCAGGGGTAGTCGGGGCCGTGAGGGTGACACAAGGGCCGGTGGTAGAAGAGCTTACCACGGCGCTGCCTTGGCGGATCTCCCAAGTAAATTGATTGGGTTTGCCCCAGCTGTAGCTGGTGAGGTTGAGAGTCTGTCCAGGGCAGGCATAGCAAGGCAGCTGCTCGCAGCCATCTATGGCAAAGTTGGCTTTGATGCGCCCCCGGGGGCCCGCGCCCGTTTGCTGGAGGTTAAGAGGGGTGTGCTGTGTATTACGGTCCATAGTGCTAACTAAAGCGGCTTTCATCCGAAGGCGCTGCCCCTCTGTAAAAATATCCAGCGAGGGGTCATCCAGGTAGTCCATGTAGTTGCGCACTTGGTCAGGGCGGTCGCCGTCAATTGCGGGGAGATTTTCTGCGCAAGTGTTCTGGCGGCGAGCTCCCCCATAGTTGGAATTGGCCGTGGGCGGCGTATCGCATACGCGGTCACCCCCATTTGCACAG
>CALKJV010000177.1 GCA_937995505.1 uncultured Bacteroidia bacterium
TATAAGGGGAAACTTTGCTGACCTTACTGAACTGCTGGCCTCTCACGGCATCCGGCAGGTAACGGGCATTTTGGCTGACTTAGGCGTGTCGGGGCACCAGCTGGATACGCCGAGGCGGGGCTTTAGCTATCGCTTCCCAGCGCTACTGGATCTACGGATGGACCCTACCCAGGGTGAGCCTGCCGCCCAGTGGCTTGGGAAGCTTAGCGAAGCCCACTTAGCGGAAATTCTGCACACCTACGGCGACCTACCTAAAAGTCGCGCCCTTGCCGCCCAGATTCGGCGGCGCTGGCATCCGACTTTTTCTACGACTGACTTAGCGGAGTGCGCCCGAGCGGTGTATGGCTTTGCTGCCCCGCGCTACCTCGCCCAGCTCTTCCAAGCCCTGCGCATCGCCCTCAACGGCGAACTGGAAGCCCTGGAAGCGCTTCTTGCCCAAGCCCAGGCCCTCCTCCCTAAAGGCGGACGCCTCGTAGTGCTTACTTACCACAGCGGCGAAGCGCGCCGCATCAAAAAGCTCTACCAATCTCCCACCTCCGAAGACCCCCTCACCGGCCAGCGTACCTACGCCTGGAAGCTCTTGAGAAAGATACGCCCTTCTGCTGAAGAGATCCAACGAAACCCTCGGAGCCGTTCGGCAACCTTATGGGTATGCGAGCGAAACTAAAAGCCCTCTGGCGGCAAATAAATCCCTTCTGGTGGATACCACGCCGGCTGGGAGTGGTGTTTTATGTGGCTTTTTGGCTGCTGGTGTATGTAGCTACGCAGTACCGAGCCGAAAAGAAGGTTCGGGAGCTCCATCGGCTGCGTCGAGAACTCTCCGAGAAGCGCGCCATTTACCTGCAGCTCAATGCCAGCGTAAGTCAAAAACGCAGCTACTCTGCCCTTAAGCCGGTTTTAGACAGCTTAGGGCTCGTGCTGCCGCAGGAAGCTCCGACCGTGCTTTCCCTCCCCCCTGCCTATGAGTAAGGTACTCAAGCGCTTTTATGTGGTGCTGATCCTAGTAGGCGCGGGGTGGGTGGGGCTGGCGGCGCGGCTGATTTACCTGCAAGTGCGGTATCGGGATGCTTCACCGTATGAAGGATATGCCCAGCGCCCGTACCTCCGCAAGGTAGCGGGTGCGCGCGGGAGCATCTTAGCTCGGGATACGACGGTGCTCGCGACGAGCATGCCGCTCTTTCGGGTAGCGGTAGACCCCACCGCCTGGAGCGAAGCCGAAGTGCGTGACTCGCTTCCCCTCCTGGCTGAGGGCCTGCATAAGCTTTTCCCGCAATACCATCCCAGCCCCAAGGCGCTGGAAAAATACCTACGCAGCCGCTGGGAGGCTCGGGATAGGCATGTGTACCTTTTTCCCTATCGAGTACTGCTCAGCTACACCGAAAAGGAAGCCATCCGAACCCTGCCGCTGCTGCGTCCGGTGCCTGGTCGCAGAGCACTAATCCTGGAGAAGATTACGCATAAGCGCTCCTACCCGTACGGAAACCGAGCCCGCATCACCTTAGGCTACCTCGTGAATGACTCGGTGGCTTGGCGAGGGCTGGAAAGCGCCTTTCACGAAAAGCTGCGCGGCGAGGAGCGCTGGATCCTCGTGCAGCGCCTTACCTCGGGAATTGAGATTCCCTTGGAGCAATTGGATGAGATAGAACCGCAGCCAGGCGGAGACCTCTTTACGACCTTAGACCCGCACCTGCAAGACCTCGTAAGCCAAGCCTTAGAAGACGCTGTCCAAAAGCACAAGGCCGATGGCGGCGTGGCTATCTTGATGGAGGTGCAAAGTGGGGAGATCCTCGCCATAGCAAATGCGGGCGAGCGCTTTAACGATGCAGTGAGTACCCTCTGGGAACCAGGCTCTACCTTCAAGCTAGCGACAGCGGCAGCCCTTCTAGAAGCAGGGATAGTACGCCCTACCCAGAAGCTTGTCGTACCCGCCAGCTTGCAGGTAGCAGACCGCACCCTGAGCGACCCCTACGGCGGCGGACAAATGACGCTGGAAGAGGCTTTCGCCCGCTCTAATAATGTCGCCTTTGCGAGCTTGGGCTATAAGGGCTTTGGGCAGCAGCCTGAGCAGTTTTATGGGTACTTGCGGCAGTTTCGGCTGCTGGAGCCTACGGGCATTCCCCTCTACCCTGAGCCTCGCCCTGCTTACATCCCCCCTAAAAGCCCGCACTTCAACCCTACGACCCTTCCTTGGCTCGCTATCGGATACAATATCCAGCTGACCCCGCTGCAGCTTTTGACCTTCTACAATGCCGTAGCAAACGGAGGGGTGTGGGTAGCGCCTCGCTTGGTGCGGGAGATCCGATACGCAGACGGACGCCGAGAACAGCTCCCTTCAGAACCGCCCAAACGCATTCTCTCACCGACTACGGTGCAGGCTCTGCATCGGCTCTTGCGCGCTGTGGTGGAGCAGGGCACAGCTCATAGCATCGCTACACCCCTCTACGCCATCGCAGGCAAAACCGGCACTGCCAAAAAAGTCAAAAACCGCACCTACATAAACGAGTACCGAGCGTCTTTTGTGGGGTTCTTTCCGGCGGAGCGGCCGCTGTACTCTTGCATTGTAGTCATTGACGGACCGAAAGAAAGCGGCATTTATGGGGGCGAAGTGGCAGCGCCAGTATTTCGGAAGATTGCCGAGGCTGTGGTGTTTCGTGACCTGCGGGTGGCGCCGCAAGAGCTCCAGCCCAATCCCCAGCGACGGCAGCCTACCTTGCCCCTCTTAGTTCAGAGCGTCGCAATCCCGCTGTACAATCAGCTCAGCATCTCTACGCCAGACAGGCCGACTACTCCCATTGTACGCACAGAAGCCCATAGCCACTATGTGCGCTTTCTGCCGCATCGGCCAGAAATTCCGAGCGGGCTCGTAGGTATGAGCCTTCGCCAGGCCGTGCATCTTTTAGAGAAGCGGGACTACCGGGTCTTTTGGCAGGGCAGCGGACCGTATGTGACCCAGGTAGAGCTTCGGAGAGAGAAGGAAGTTTTTCTGCGACTGGACCATGAAAAGCCTTCGTGAGCTTGTAGGGGTGCTGCCGGGCGTGCGTGTAGAAGCATGGCCGGAGGTACCTATCACGCAGCTGACTGCAGATAGCCGGCAGGTGCAGCCGGGCAGCCTCTTTATTGCCTGGCAGGGCAAAAGCACCGATGGGCACGATTTCATACCGGAAGCCCTTGCCCGAGGGGCTGCCGCCTTAGTGGTAGAAAAGCCCATCCAAGCCCCTCCTGACATCCCCGTCATACAGGTTCCGAGTGCGCGTCGGGCCTATGCGCTCCTATGCAGTCGGTGGTTTGACCACCCAGAGAGACACCTCACCCTAGTAGGCATCACGGGCACAAACGGTAAAAGCTCCACGGCCTACTTCCTCTACCAGCTCTGGCGGGGGCTGGGGCATCGCACAGGCCTCATCGGTACGGTTTTTTGCTTAGCGGAGGAGACCGCTTATCCCGCCACGCTCACTACCCCCGATAGCTACGAGCTGTATCGGCTTCTGCGGCTATTTGTAGACCAGGGCCTCACGCATGTAGCCATGGAAGTAAGCTCTATCGCCCTAGACCAGCACCGGACCGACGGCCTACCTTTTGCGGGGGCGGTTTTCACCAACCTCACCCACGACCACTTAGACTATCACGGCACTTTTACGGCGTATCGGGATGCCAAAAAGCGCCTCTTTGACGACTTAGCGCTGGGCAGCTTCGCACTCCTCAATAGAGACGATCCTAACGGCAGCTGGATGGGCCAAAACACCCCCGCAGAACGCTACACCTACAGCTTGCAGCAAGCGGCCGATTTCTCTCTGCGCCTACGGCAGGCAGACCTATGGGGGCTTCAGTATGAGCTCAAAGCCCATCTCATGCCTCCCCCAGCCCAAGGAGGGCTACCTTTCACCGGGCAAGTCTCTAACCTGCATGCCGCCCTTGTGGGCCGATTCCAAGCGTACAACCTCTTGGCAGCGGTAGCCGCGGCGTTTTTGAGTGCGGGGCAGACAGCGCCCGAAAAAGAACGCCAGGAGCTCTGGCATCACCTTGCCCAGCTTTCTACCCAGCTGAAAGCCCTCCCAGGACGGCTGGAAGTGGTGCCTTTAGCTGGGCAGCGAATAGGCCTGGTAGATTATGCCCATACCCCGGATGCGGTAGCTCAGGTCCTACGCATGTTACGCAGTCTCTTGCCCGAGGGAGGAGAACTGATAGCGGTGCTTGGGGCAGGGGGCGACCGCGACCGCTCCAAACGCGGACCGATGGCCAAAGCCGCCGCGACCTTCGCCCATAGGGTTTTACTCACGAGCGATAACCCCCGAAGCGAAGACCCCCTCGCCATCTTAGAAGACATGTACGCCGGCATACCCCCAGAAATGCGCAGTCGGGTAATTCGCATTCCAGACCGAGCTGAAGCTATCCGCACAGCTATCACCTTAGCGCCTCCCCATAGCCTCATTGCCGTGCTAGGAAAAGGCCATGAGACCTACCAGGAGATCCAAGGGGTGCGGTACGCTTTTAGCGACCGAGCGGTATTAGAAGCCTTTCGGGAGGAGCCGTATGCTGGCTGAGCTGATGCGATATCTCGGAGAGCGATACGACTGGCCAGGAATGGGACTGGCGCATTACCTGAGCTTTCGCACGCTGATGGCTGGGCTTACGGCGGGGATTGTGGGCTGGCTGGTAGCTCCGAGCATTATCCGCTGGCTGCGCCGCCAGTCGCTCCAAGAGACCATCCGAGCAGAAGGGCCCGCTTCCCACTCCAGCAAAAAAGGCACACCCACCATGGGCGGGCTCATCATCGGCCTAAGTTTAGCAGCAGGCGCACTCCTCTGGGGCGACCTCCAAAGCCCTTATCTCTGGGCCCTCTTGGGGCTAGCCATCGCGCTGGGTACGCTAGGATTCTTAGACGACTGGCTCAAAAAAACCCGCAATAAAAAAGGGCTCTCCCCCAGGCTCAAGCTCGCTGGACAAGCCTTTATTGCCCTGTGGTTTCTCGTGCTTATGCTGGTAGAGCCCAGCTTTTACAGCACCCGAGAACACGTACTGCCCAACGGCGTCATCCGTTTAGTGCCTACTTTGCGAGAGGCAGGCTTCCAGAAGGGAGATCGGCTCCTCACCATTGAGGGCGAACCCTTCTCTTATCGCCAATGGCGCTTCCATCCCCAAAAAGCCGATGGGAGCTTCCCTGCCTACTACCAAGTGCTGCGAGGGA
>CALKJV010000178.1 GCA_937995505.1 uncultured Bacteroidia bacterium
AGGCTTCCATGCCGGAGAGGAGTTCTGTATCGGTAATCTTGCCTGCCCAGAAGCGCTCTAGGAGAGACTTATATTGCCGCTTTTCGCCGAGGCGCGGCAGACCAAAGGCTAAGGTTCGCATCGCCCAAAGGTAGGCAAAAAGTAAGTTAGAGTGCCCCGAATTGGCTGCGCTTAGATTGAGAGGGGTACTGTACTTTTGAGGAGATGCGGTGGTATGGGGTGGTTGGGGTACTCCTGCTATTGGGTTGCCAGCGAGCGCCCGCTTGGCTATCAGAAGCGCCCCTGGTCGGAGTGCGTATCCGAGACGATGCCGGCCGTGAGCTGTATCTCAAGAGGCCGCCCGCCCGAGTGGCTCTCGCTGCGCCAGAAGCAGTACCTCTTTGGCAGCAAAGTGGGCTTTTTGCGCAGGTCGTGGCAGCCTGTGCTGGTAGCGGAGAAAATACCCGCATCTTTTACCTGCCTTGCGATGACTCTGTAGCGCTGGCGGATGCAGTCTTTCGGGCCCAAGCCGATTGGATATGGGTAAGCCGAGAAAACTCGCTTGATCGCAGCCTTAGCCTGCCTTCATACACTTTCGCGCCTAGGAGTACTTTACAATGGCTCAATCATCTGCGTACCCTGGCTGAGGTATACGACCTCCCTCCGCTCCGAGCGTATGCAGACAGTGTAGCTGCTGCCGTAAAGGCCCGCAGCGCAGAAGCCCAACAGAGCCGTAGGCTGCGCGTGCTAGTAGTGGTAGAGGGGCAGCCCATAGCCTTTCTCACCCAAGAGCACCCGCTCGCTACCTTAGTGCGAGAAGCGGGTGGCGAAATCCCTTATGCAAAGGCAGACGCTGCCGGCCTGATTCTAGCGGATACTTTGCGGCACAATCCGCCAGAGGTTTTGCTTGTGAGTGCAGAAGCGCCCCAATTGGTAAATGACTTCCTTACGCTGTATCCGGAGGCGTATAGCTTCCCGGCGGTTCGGTATCGGCGCATTTTCTCGGTAGAGCGGTGGATGGTGCAAATGCCTTTTGCTGAGCCGGTACGGGCTTTTTCTACGCTTTTAGGCATACTTCACCCGGAAATTGGCGGTTCAGCGCCCCAATCGGCTAACGAGGTAGAAAATAGCACTCAGGAGGAGACTCAGGACTAAGCTCATTCCCAAGGGAAAGTACAGGCGAAAGCCCGGCTTCTCTATCACGATATCGCCGGGTAGCTTTGGCCAGCCCTGCCGTTCTAAAAGCCACAAAAGCCCGCCTATCCCAATGAGGACTATACCCAGTACTAAGAAGAGTTTGCTCCAGCTCACGGGGCTTTGTGAGGGGCTTAGCGAGTCATCCGAACGAAGCGGTGCCAGCTTTCGCTTCCCTCGCGACGCAGCCGTAGGAAGTAAACCCCTTCAGGTAAGTCGGCCGGCAAACGAATCTGTCTATCAGCCGGTACCTCGCCCTCGGCTACCCGCTGACCTACGAGCGTGTAAATCTCATAGCGTCCGCCGGGTTTAGAGAGATAGAGCACTTCTCGGGCGGGATTAGGGCTTATTTGGGGGGGGCCTTCAGCTGAGAGAAGGTTAGAGCTTCTCACAGTGTCTCTAAATTGGATTACTGCGGGCACAAAAGCGCTTCCTACCTGCTGCCCTTGCACGCGCAGCAGCGGAATGCCCTGTTCTCTTCCTAGCCACTCAAGCTCAATATAACTGGTGTCTGTCCGTTGGACAGGGATACCATTGAAGTAAACCGTATCTCGCTGATACACATATCGCCGCAGCCGCAAGCAAGGAAAGGTTCCATAAGGAGTCGTGATGGTGCCGTAGCCATCTACATTATGCAAGCGGTAGCCCCGCTGGGCTAGAGTAGCACTCCCCCCGAAGGGTGGATTAAAGTTTAGCCTGAGCCAGAAGGTGGTGCTGTCTGTGCGCCCATATGTCATGGGCAGCATGTACAGCTCATCGGGGTCTTGGTAACATTCTGTGACAGGAAGTCCGTTTATGGTGGCGCCTACACCCGTGACGCTCATTTGAGAGCTGCTTTTGCGGAGAAAGGCGTAGATATTTCGGATGCTAATGCCGCCTTGGGAGGGAAAAGAGTCTGCTACTTTCAGGAAGAGAGCCTGGAAGCTTGCGTTTCCACAGCTTAGGGAGTATTGAGGGACTTGTAGAGGGCTTTTCCACTCTACGGTAAATTGAGTATCTGCTACGAGCTGACTAAAATCCCAGCTGTATCCTGCCCCTGTCGCGGCAAAATCAGGTCCTCCCGGCCGTGGGCGGCTCTGCCCTACGAGATAGCTGCTTGCCGGCGAAGGGAGGTCGGAAGACTGAATCTCTATCTGTGCCCATGCAAGCCCGAAAATTGCCAGAAAAGCTATCCGCATGGCACAAAGGTAAAAAATTTACTGCTTCCGCAGCTGCGGTCAGATCCCGAAATAGGTTTGGCTTTTACTCCGTTAGGGCAGCGAAGGGGCTGTCTCTCGCACCCGAGCCAGAAACTCCTCAAAGATGTAGTGGCTATCATGGGGTCCGGGAGCTGCTTCAGGGTGAAATTGAACGCCCTGTACGGGAAGGTGCCGATGCGCAAACCCCTCCACCGTGTCATCATTGAGGTTGATGTGGGTAAGCGCAAGGTTAGGATTTTTTAGGAGGGCTTCCTTATCGGTAGCAAAGCCGTGATTTTGGGAAGTAATGCTTAGACGGCCTGTGCGTAGGTCTTTGACGGGATGGTTACTTCCCCGATGACCGTAGAGGAGCTTATAAGTAGGCACGCCCAGCGCTAAGCTAAGGAGCTGATGCCCCAAGCAAA
>CALKJV010000179.1 GCA_937995505.1 uncultured Bacteroidia bacterium
AAATGCTAGACTACATGCCCCCCGGCCATAGGCAGTTTGTGCTTGACTTAGAGGCGTATCAGGTAGACAGGCGATTTTATGCAAGCACACCGAGCCTGCGAGAGCTGTACAATCGCTGCTTACACTGGATGGAGCGCTTCCGCACGAAACATTTAGAGTATGCTGCCAACTATATCGCCCGGCAGCATCAGGTTAGCGCTACCAATCCCGCCGATGTAGGCACCGGAGGGACGCCTTTTATGCCCTACTTGGCTAAGCATCGAGATGAAACCGAAACCCAAAAACTTCCTTAATACCTATGGCCGAAATCATAGAAATGCCCCGCCTGAGTGATACGATGGAGGAGGGTGTTATTGCCCAATGGCACAAGAAAGTCGGAGACGCTATTAAGCCAGGCGACCTTTTAGCGGAGATTGAGACCGATAAAGCGACCATGGAATTTGAAGCGCCTGTGGGTGGTACGCTCCTGTATATTGGGGTAGAGGCGGGGAAGGCAGTTCCTATCGGGCAGGTGATAGCGATCATAGGCAAGCCGGGAGAGGATGTAGGGGCTCTTCTCTCCGGCACGAAGTCGGGGGGGCAGGTAGCTCCTTCCAGAGCGGCTGAAGATGTGGGGTCTCGCACGCCAGAGCCTACCAAGGTCCTAGTAGAGCCTTCTGGGCCGGCGATATCGGTCGCCACCGAGGGTGAGCGGGTGAAGGCCTCTCCCTTAGCCCGGGCTATGGCGCGAGAGGTCGGTTTAGACCTTCGGGCTATTCCCGGTACAGGGGAAGGGGGCCGTATTATCAGGCGTGATATTGAGGCGCATCTCCAACAGGCCACAGCGCCTGCTTCTGCTCCTTCGATGGTGCCATCGTCTGCTTATACCGAGCTGTCTCTCACTCAAATGCGCAAAACCATCGCACGCCGCCTCACCGCCAGCATGCAAGAAGCCCCTCATTTCTACCTCACTGTATCTATCGCCATGGACCGAGCAGCGGAGTGGCGCGATCGCCTCAATTCCCTCTCCGAAGTCAAAATTTCCTTCAATGATTTCATCCTGAAGGCTTGTGCACAAGCTCTTCGCAAGCACCCCCTTCTCAACGCAAGCTGGACCAGTGAAACTATCCGCCTTCATCAGGAAGTACATATAGGATTTGCTGTGGCTTTGGAGGAAGGGCTTATCGTACCTGTGGTGCGCCACGCTGACCGCAAAGGCCTCGCAGAAATCGCCCAAGAAACCCGTACCCTCTCCGCTAAAGCGCGAGAACGCAAACTTACCCCCGAAGAGTACACAGGTAGCACCTTCAGCGTATCTAACCTCGGCATGCTCGGCATTGAGGAATTTACCGCTGTAATCAATCCCCCCGAGGCAGCTATCCTGGCCGTAGGCGCTATTCAGCCGCAGCCCGTAGTCAAAGGAGACACCATCGCTATTGAACAGCGGATGCGCGTTACGCTCTCTTGTGACCATAGGGTAGTGGATGGGGCTACCGGGGCACAGTTCCTTAAGACCCTCAAGCAGCTCTTGGA
Organism: uncultured Bacteroidia bacterium; assembly: GCA_937995505.1. GTDB lineage: Bacteria > Bacteroidota > Bacteroidia > SpSt-205 > SpSt-205 > SpSt-205. Next base: position 1,513 of record CALKJV010000179.1, read on the forward strand.
GGAGCCTGAGCGGTTACTTTTGTAGGACATGCGAGCAATCATTGAGAAAGCTTTTTCGGACTCCTTAGCAGTCAAGCGGCAGCTCCTGGAGTCGGCAGAGATGCTTTCGCTGGTAGAGGTAGTAGCTCAGCGAATAGTGGATTCTCTGCGCGCAGGGGGGCGGGTGTATTTCTGCGGGAATGGAGGGAGTGCAGCCGATGCCCAGCACCTCGCCGCAGAGCTTACAGGACGCTATTACCGAGATAGGTCCCCTTTGCCCGCCGAAGCGCTTCATGTAAATACTTCCTTCCTCACCGCTGTGGCAAATGACTACAGCTACGAGGAGACCTTTGCGCGGCTACTGCGAGGATGGGGGCGCCCTGGAGATATCCTATGGGCTATGAGTACCTCGGGAAACTCCCCAAACATCTTACGAGCGCTGGACGCCGCTAAAGAGCTGGGTATGGTTACCGTAGGCTTAACGGGAGCTTCTGGGGGGAAGATGCTCGGGCGCTGCGACTACCTTTTTCGGGTACCCTCTTCGGATACCCCGCGCATCCAAGAAGCCCACATGCTCATAGGGCACACGGTGTGCCAGCTCATTGAAGAGACCCTTTTTCCCGCTTCCTAAAAGGAGCGTAGAACTCCCCCTGCGCTGAAATCATCTGAGCTCCGACACCTTTGACGACTTTTTTGTTATTTAGTCCAAATCTAAACGCAACCCATGCAACCTACCCAAGACGAAGCCCTCACCCGCCACCTCACTACGGAGTACGAGTGGGGATTTGAGTCGGAGCTAGACCAGGAGTACGCTCCAAAGGGATTAAATGAGGCCATAATTGAGTTTATCTGGGCAAAAAAGAAAGAACCGCCTTTCATGCTGGACTTTCGGATGCGAGCGTATCGGGCATGGAAGGACATGCGCGAGCCCCACTGGCTCAATGCCCACTACGATCCGATTGACTACCAGGATGCGTATTACTATGCCGCTCCAAAAAGCCTCACTGAAAACCGACCCAAATCCCTGGAAGAAGTAGATCCAGAGATTCGCCGAATTTTTGATCGGCTTGGTATACCTCTGCATGAGCAGGAGATCCTCGCAGGGGTAGCGGTAGATGCGGTGCTGGATAGTGTGTCGGTGGCTACTACCTATAAGGAGCGCCTGGCTAAAATGGGTATCATATTCTGCCCCATGAGCGAAGCCCTTGAAAATTACCCTGACCTCGTCAAAAAATATCTGGGTACTGTCGTGCCCTACAACGATAACTTTTTTGCCGCGCTAAATTCTGCGGTCTTTAGCGATGGGAGCTTTGTGTATGTGCCAAAAGGGGTGCGCTGCCCGCTGGAGCTTTCTACGTACTTCCGCATCAACGCCCGTAAAACGGGGCAGTTTGAGCGTACCCTCATCATAGCGGACGAGGGCGCTTATGTGAGCTACTTAGAGGGCTGTACAGCTCCTAAGCGTTCGGAGCATCAGCTTCATGCGGCCGTGGTAGAGCTAGTGGCGCTATCAGGTAGCTATATCAAATACTCTACGGTACAGAATTGGTACCCTGGCGACAAAGAAGGCCGCGGGGGAGTCTTCAACTTCGTAACTAAGCGAGGCATCGCTCACCAGAACGCCAAAATCTCCTGGACCCAAGTAGAAACCGGCTCAGCCATCACCTGGAAATATCCCAGCGTTATCCTCAAGGGAGATAACTCTATTGGAGAGTTTTACTCGGTCGCTGTGACCAACAACCGCCAGCAGGCAGACACTGGTACCAAAATGGTGCATATCGGTAAAAACACCCGCAGCCGTATCGTCTCTAAAGGCATATCGGCCGGACGAAGCGACAATACCTATCGGGGCCTAGTACAGGTCTTACCTAGTGCAGAAAATGCCCGTAATTTTTCTCAGTGCGACTCGCTTTTGATTGGGGATACCTGTGGTGCGCATACTTTCCCTTATGTAGAGGTCAAAAACCCCTCTGCTATCGTGGAACATGAGGCCACCACCTCTAAAATTGGGGAGGATATTCTCTTTTACTGCAATCAGCGGGGAATCCCTATGCAGGAAGCCGTTGAGCTTATCATAAATGGCTACTGCCAAGAGGTTTTAGCGCACCTACCTCTGGAATTTGCCGTAGAGGCGCGTAAACTCTTAGCGATTAGTTTAGAAGGAAGTGTCGGATGAAAACAGAGACTCCTATGTTACAGATACAAGACTTACATGTTTCCGTAGAAGGCCGCCCCATTCTCAAAGGCCTTAACTTGGAAGTGCAGGCGGGCCAGGTTCATGCTATTATGGGCCCTAATGGTGCAGGGAAAAGCACCTTAGCTGCTGTACTCGCTGGCAAAGAAGGATATGAGATAACGGCGGGTGATATCCTCCTCGAGGGGCAAAGCCTCTTAGAGCTTTCGCCGGAGGAGCGTAGTCATGCAGGCATATTTTTGGCCTTTCAATACCCTGTAGAGATACCCGGGGTAAGCATGGTGCAGTTTCTGCGCGCAGCCCTCAATGCTCATCGTGCTGCAAAAGGACTAGACCCCTTAGACACCGCCGACCTAATGGCCTTGCTTAAAGAGAAAGCACAGCTGCTCAAGTTAGATCCGAGCTTCCTTACCCGATCTGTAAATGAAGGTTTTTCGGGAGGGGAACGAAAAAGAGCGGAAATCTTCCAAATGGCGGTCTTGGACCCGAGTCTCGTGGTGCTGGATGAGACAGATTCTGGATTGGACATTGATGCCCTTAAGGTGGTTTCCGATGCAGTCAATGCCCTCCGCACGCCAGAACGCGCTTTTATAGTGATTACTCATTACTATCGTATTCTCCAGCATATTCGGCCGGATGTGGTGCATATTTTAGCGGATGGGCGGATTGTGCGTTCGGGAGGGCCGGAGCTAGCCGTTGCCTTGGAAGAAAAAGGATACGAACCGCTTTTAGCTACTTCCTAAAGTATGCAGATGGTTACCCTTAATCCACCGCTTTCCTTAGAGGTAGGAGCTCAGCACCTTACGCAGCTTTTGCGCAGCCAAGCTACGGGCGAGGGCCTTCCAGGTGAAGTCCGCTCGGCGTGGCTAACTGCCGCCCAAACGGCTGACCTTCAGCAGCTTTTTACTGAGCAGCGCTACAGAGAAGATTGGAAGTATACGCCTGTGGAGTTCTTTCGGCAGGCGTGGGCCCTGGACACTCCACGAGCTCCGCAGCGCTCTGCTGATATAGCAGAGCGTTTCATTTTGCCCGAGGAGGTACGAGGCAGCGCTACCTTGCTTCCTGCCGTAGCTTCTCTACCCCAGCCGACCTCTCCTTGGGAGGCGTTTTTAGGGGCGGCCCGATATGCGCAGCATTACAGTATGAAGGAAGGGGCTTTTCTCCTTGCCCCCTCTCACGGTGAAGGAGTACTCCCACTTCTCATTACCATCTCTGTGGCCGCGGGGGGCTCGGTAGAGCTGCTCCTAACTCCACAATCTAAGGGGTTACTCGTCTTGCGGGTACACCTTCACTTAGCTCCTGGAGCTCAAGTGCGTCTTTACCTGCCTACGGATACGCAGGTTAGTGGTACTTACCTTTACATGCTGCTCTCTGCCCATGTGGAACGGGAGGCGCGCTTTGAGTCGTTTGATCTTACGGCTTATGCCGCCTGGAAGCGTACCGAACAAAAAGTGCGTTTATCTGGTCCGGGCGCCGAAGCCCACCTCTACGGTGCTGCCCGAGTTCAGCCGAATACACTTTGGGACCAAGCCATACGCATAGAGCATGCGGCTCCCCACACGCATAGCAATCAGCTTTTCAAGTCGCTGGTACATGCCCGCGCCCGCAGCACCTTCCAAGGGCGTATCTACGTCCATAGAGAAGCCCAGAAAACCAACGCCTACCAATCCCACAAAGCCCTCCTTTGGGACGCCACGGCGGCTGCGTATAGCCGTCCCCAGTTAGAGATCTTCGCTGATGATGTGCGCTGCACACATGGGGTTACCACGGGGTTTCTGCAAGGAGATATGCTTTTGTATCTGCAGGCTCGGGGTGTGCCCGAAGCGCAAGCCCGAGAAATGCTTGCGGGGGCATTCTTGGCAGAAGTCTTAGACCGAGTGCCGCACACTGGGATACAGGAGCATCTGCGACATCGATTGGGCTTGCCCGAGTAAGTTAGCTAAGCCATTTGCTTGCTAAAAAGGCGAGGTAGCCGAGCTTACTTTTTCTCGGCTGCTCCCTCCCTAGAAACATCTTCAAGGTTGCCTTTTGCTAGTAGAAAGTCTGGAAATATCCTCAGGGCCTCCTCAAAAGCCATTTTGGCTTTGGTATTTTCTTTCTGCAGGCGCAGCAGTACGCCTCGAACGTTCAATGCAGCCGCTCGTAAGGGTACTTCTTGCGTCTGTCCATCCGACGTAGAAATTCGCACGGTCTGCTGAGCAGACTCAGGGATAGAAAGGAGCTTATCTATATTTGCTTGACACTCGCCGTAGCGCTGGAGGTTGAATTGCAGCGTGATTACCTGATACAGATGCAGGGGAGACTGGGTAATGCCGTAGAGCTTTTCGTAGGCGTCTAAGGCATTCCTGGCATCTTGCAGGTAGAAGTAAGATACGGCCCGCAGCTCTGCTAGGTCTGCGTTTCGGGGCTGCTCGTTGAGAAGCTCCTCGGCTACGGCGATAGCTTGGCGATACAGCCCTGCTTGGAAGTAGGCTTGGGCGAGGGTATCTCGTAGCCCAAAAGAAGCGCCTTCGGTGGCTATGCGCCAGTGTAGGGCAAGAATCTGCGTGAGAGCGTCTCCGTAAGCGCTAGCTTGTGTGAAGACTTTCTGGGCTACTGAGGGCATAGCAGTAGAAGCGGCCGATGAGGTTTCTTTTCGCTTCTGTGCCCAGAGCAGTGCACTTGCAAGGGTAATCCACAAGAGGTGCCGCATCGCGCAAATTTAGTTTATTTGGATTGTGCGGAGTGCGATCCTTTTGGGGGCGTTGCTTTGGGCGCAAACGGGCCCTTTTCTGACTTATGTGGCTGCGCCGCGGGGCTGGCAGGGGCTAGAAGTGGGGCCTGTCGTGGTGTGGTATGTACGAGGGCAAGAGGGTTTGGCGCGTCAAGTGGGTCTTTGGGCGGCGGACGCCCATCGGGAAATAACCGGTCTTTTGGAGTTTGTGCCTGAAGGCAAATTTATCGTGCGGCTCCATCCTTCTCCCTATGCCTGGGGGCAGCAGCCGCCTTGGGAGCCCCAAGGCAGTTTAGTTTCGCCCTCTCGTATCATTGAGGTGTATCCGGCTGCTACACGGGCTGCCACCGCTGCCTTGGTGAGAAGCCATCTCATCGCCGCTATCCTCCAGCATCTGTACTTTTCGGAAGGGGTCCGCCTGCAAAATCGCACTCTCCTCTATATGCCCCCATGGTTTCTGTGGGGCTTTGCCTACTTCTGGGGGGAGGGATGGACCGCAGAAGATATAACTCGCTTACAAACCCCTCCTGAGAAAGCCTTTGAAGCCATTTATGCCCGCACAGCTCGGCCTTCCCCCCTCTACCGAAGCCTTTATAAAAGCCTGTGGTATAGCCTCTATCGCACCTACGGCCAACGCAAGCTCATAGATATCTTGTATATGGCTCGTCTGACCCGTAGTGTGTCTGAGGCCTTTTCCCTTACCCTCAATCTCTCTGAAGAAGAGCTCACCGAAAAGTGGCGAGCGTTCCTTCAGCTGCTACAGAGTAGTGCCTCCGATCCCTCTGAGGAAGGGGGATTTCGGCGGGGGGTACTTTCCGCTGCGGTAGCGCCCGATGGGGTCCAGCGCGCCTACGCCCTCTGGCAAAAGGCTTATGTGCGCTACTATCTAGAGACTGAGGAGGGTATGTACGAGCTGCCAGGACGATGGCCTTGGCCAGAGACCTATCACGAGCCCGAACTGCCTATGGCTTTTTCTCTGCAGGGGCAGTTAGCCTGGGTCGCATACGAGATGGAAGGAGCCGTATTATGGATATGGACACCTGGCGCCTCTGCTTATCAGCGAGTGCCCTTAGGGCTCCGATCGGTGCAAGCTATTTTCTGGCAAGATGAGCGTACCCTGCTCCTTACAGGCCT
>CALKJV010000180.1 GCA_937995505.1 uncultured Bacteroidia bacterium
TGGCCTCCTCGGAGCTGGGGGGCTTCTCGTGAGCCTGCCGTTAGTTTTGCGATACATCCCTGCGATTCGGAGTACCTCTGCGCCAGCTAAGGGACGCGTATGGCAAGACCGTAGGCTCTGGCTTTATATCGCTGCGGGTAGTGCCAACGCTTTCTGCATTTTCGGTCTGCTCAATTGGCTTCCTACCTACTTGCACCGCAGCCGGGGCATTCCCTTTGGAGAGCTTTCGGCGCCATTATTCGGGATTTTCTTAGCGGGGATAGTGGGCTTGGGGGTGTGGGCTTGGAGTGGCGACCGATGGACCCAGCGGGGCCTCAGCTACGCTCGCATCCAGCTGGCCCGCTATGGTTTAGCTGCAGCCGGACTGTGCGTGCTCCTGACAAGCCTACCCCTATCTAACTTGGGGCTCCTCGCTCTCCTTACCCTGGGAGTTTTCTTGCAAAGTAGCTACAATGCTCAGGAGTTTGCCACCCTCCAAACCCTCTATGCAGGCCAGCCTGTCGGCGCCATTACCGGCCTATACAACGGCCTAACCGTACTAGTGGGGGGAGTAGGAGGCTCTTTTATACCAGGGACTCTGGTTGCGTGGACCGGCAGCTTCCAAATCGGGATCCTAAGCATCGCCGGAGGGGCTGCCCTCGTAAGCGGACTCCTGTACCTACTTGAACGGCAAGAGAAAGCTACCCTCAGAAAATCGCTTGGCTGATGCGCACAAAAGCCCCGTCTGCCTTAGGCAGCGGTACATAAACTCCCAGCCGTAGCGTAGCTAAGGAAGCCAAAAAGCGCCGTAGCGCCTGCGGAACCCAGTTTTGTACGGAAAGGCCGGCTTCGGGGTACCAGACCCCTTCGGCCCAAGCTCCTTGCAGGTGTAAAGTCAGCTCCGGCGACCACCGAACCGACGGAAAACGCGTATTAGGCACCGTCCACTCATAGAAAGCATAAGCGCACTGAGTAGCGCTTACCTGTACAGGCCAGGCAGCTATGGCAAAAGGCTGTCCCAAATAGCCCTCGGGTAGGGTGCGTAAGCGATGAAGCCATAGACTGGGTAAGCTATCCAGAGCCATGCCACCAGAGAGGCGGAGCCGCATGATAGCCCAATTTTTCCAGCGCCACTCCTGCCAAAGGTCGCCTTCTGCCCATACAGCTGGAGGCGTAGAGAGGCCTTCGCTCCACAGGCCAGTGAGCCGCAGGCGAAGGCGAGGCCCCTTGAGAAACGCACGCCAGACCGTACTCCCCCGCCGAAGCAGTTCTTGCCGATACAGGTACTCAAAGCCGACTGTCGTACGATAGCCGCGCCAGCGCTCAACCCCTGCGGAGCGCTCTACGGCTGCGCCAGTAAGTTCCATTTGCCACTGAGGGAGTACAGGGAGCCGAGCTAGAAAGCCCCATGCCCTTTCTCGTACAAGCGCCCCCCAGTCAAAGGCATACCCACGGGCCGCTTGCTCATAGGGCAGCTGTTCTGCTAGAAGTAGCGAAGGGCGCTCTTCCAGGAGGCGTGGCATAGAGCGCTCCCGCACATCCTCATACGCAAAAAGCCGCAGTAAAGCGAATTGCCCGAAGTCCAGCTCTGCTCCGTAGCGCCAGGGTGTCCCCTGCAAGCCTGCCTGTCGCCCCGTCCCATACCCTACCCACCCCCGCAGCCGAAAGGCCCGCACGAACCTATCATTCGTCTCAAGCCCCAGCTGGGGACGAAGGCCTTCTCCCTGGTGAAAAAGCAAAAGGGGCCGTAAAATCACATTGAAGCGCCCCACAGGCAGCCGACCCGATAATAGCGTCGGCAAGTCAAAAAGCCAGCTAAACCGAGCGAGGGGCGTCTCGCTCAGAACGCTATCCAGAAACCGATACCCTTCCAGCTCTGCCACAGAGAGGGTCTCGGCTCGCTGCGTAAGGGGCACCACTTGCGTAGGGAGTACTACCTCTGAACCCGAGGGGAGCTTCTCCGGAAGGGAAAAGCTCACCTCGCGTAAAAAAGACCGACTGCGCACGAGAAGCATCAGCGAGCTTGCGTTCGTCCGCACACGCAGGCCCACTTCGGCATGAAGCTGCATCGGAAACCACACACTATCGCCTACCCTCTCATACTGCTGCTGAATCGTATAAGACACCGGCTCGGATATACCTACCTCAGTAGGTACCCAGTTTAGCTGCCCCTGGAAGGTATAGAGGGCTGCTTCTGGAAAGACCAGCGTAAGCTGCCCGCGCAGAGCTGTAGCCTGCTCTCTGCGCGGGGAAAAAACCAGCGTGTACAAGGTGTCTCCCCCCGAATAGGTGGTATCGGTGATACGATAGTCGTACACCTCTAAGGCTTGTCGGCCGAGGGGGCTTGGGACGCGTTTGTCAAGCACTTCCAGCCACTCGCTGTACAAGCTGAAGGGCTGGAAAGCGGTGGGGGACAAGACGGTTTGGAGGGGGAGGTTTCCTACGACCCGCTGGGCTCGTAGGCGCTCTTGCTGGCGATTGGGGGAGAAGTAGGTCTTTTCCGTCTCGGTCTCCCACAAAAAAAGGTAGGGAGGCAAAAGGGTATCGGCACGCTTTTGCAAGCTCTCCGGCAAGCTAAGGGTGAGCTTATTGTAGCTCAGGTAGGTATGGGGGCGCCGTAGGGGGTCCCACCGCTCCCGCTGAGCGAGGGCCCGACGCACAAGCGCATAAGCGGGGTTTTCCTCTGGACGAATGACAACGGGCTCCACCTCAATAGGGCGAGGCCGAAGGACCCACGGCACTGGCATGGCTGCAGCCACTACGCGCGCAGGCTCATACCCTACACAACGCACCGCAAGCGTATCGGTGGGGCGAGCTCTGAGTGAAAAGCGCCCTTGCAGGTCTGAGAGCGTTCCTTGGCTGGTACGCAGATTCTCTACGATAGCGAAAGGTACTGGCTCGCCCGAGGGGTCTAGGAGCCATCCCCGCACGAGGCTATCCGCCAGCCCCTGGGCCCACCCCAGGCTCCCTAAAAGACTGCTTATTCCGAAAAACCTTATCCATCGGTAGCCCCATCGCTCCCCCCGCACAGGCCAAAGGTAGCCCTCCAAGTCGGATAAGCGATGCCTCAGGCAGCTTCAAGCAAGCATCGTACCTTTGTAGAGTGGAAGCCTGGTTTGGCAGCCCATACTACCCCCTCCTGTATGCCCATCGCGACATGGCTGAGGCTCGGCACTTTGTTCAGGTGCTGCTGCCAAGGCTACGCTTACCTAAACCCGCCTATGCCTTAGATGCGGGATGCGGCACAGGACGCTATGCCTA
>CALKJV010000181.1 GCA_937995505.1 uncultured Bacteroidia bacterium
TTTGACCGAACCAGCAGCAATGCCCCAAACCGAGCCAAAATTACCGTGGCTTTCGTGGAATATCGCCAGCGAGGGGGGCGTTCCACTCGGCCGTATTTGGATAGCATTTACCAGGCCCTTAAGGACCTACCTGGCGTCACCCTTCTGGTAGAAGGGAATCAGGCTGGCCCTCCTGTAGGCAAACCCATTCAGATAGAGATCGGTAGCGAAGATCCGGCTTTAGCTATTCGCAGCGCCGAGCGGGTAAAGCGCTACTTAGACTCCTTGCAGATTCCTGGCATTCAAGAGCTCTCAAGCGACCTCGTACTGAGCCGCCCCGAAGTGCGCCTCTATGTAGACCGTGAGCGTGCCCTGCGTGCAGGCCTCTCCTCCGCCCAAATTGGGAGCGAACTGCGTACCGCCCTCTACGGAAAAGAAGCCTCCAAGTTTCGCGAAAAAGAAGACGAATACCCCATCCAAATCCGCTATGCCGAAAACTACCAGAATAATCCCGAGCAGCTGCTTGCGCATCGGATCGTCTTTCGGGACCTAAGCGATGGCCGTCTCAAACAGTATCCGCTTTCCAGCTTCGCTTCGCTGTCGTATGGCTCTGGGCCGGGCCTTATCCGACGAAAGAACCTCAAGCGCGTGATTACTATCTCTTCCGATGTACTGCCTGGCTACAATGCCACTGAGATCAACACGCAGATTCGGCGAGCGCTTAGCGCCCTCCCCCTGCCCAAGGAAGTCTCGGTCAAAATCGGTGGCGAGCAGGAAGAGCAAGCCAAAGCCGCTCGCTTCCTCCAACGCGCCTTTTTGCTGGCAGTAGGGGGGATCTTTCTCATCCTAATTGCCCAATTCAACTCTATCGGCAAGCCGCTCGTGATTGTGTCGCAGGTATTTTTTAGCGTGATAGGCGTGATTTGGGGCTTTGCGCTGAGCCGAATAGAATTTTCCGTAGTGCTGGCGGGCATCGGCGTAGTGGCTCTTTTGGGTGTAGTCATCAAAAACGGCATCCTCTTAGTAGAGTTTATTGAAGAGCTGCGGCAGCGGGGCTATCGCACCCGGCGCGCTATCATAGAAGGCGCCTCTATCCGCCTCAAACCTGTGCTGCTTACGGCGGCTTCTACGGTGCTGGGGCTTATCCCACTGGCGGTGGGCTTCAATATTGACTTTGTGTCGCTCTTTACCGACTTAGATCCCAAGATCTTTTTTGGAGGGGATACGGCCTTTTTCTGGCTGCCCTTAGCGAGTGCGATTATCTTTGGGTTAAGCTTCGCTACGCTAATCACGCTCATAGTCGTGCCCGTGCTGTATTACCTCCACCATGTGACCACCGTAGGGATAGCTCGGCGCTGGCGGGCGTTTCGCTATCGGTACCTGCGCGACTAACTGAAAAACTCGTGGATAAGGGCTTGAGCTTCTGCCTGATAGCCAGTGGGTACCCAGAGGCGTAAGGGACCGATGGCGGGGTTAGAGACCTGGGTGAGTAGCCCGCCGCCTAATGCGCTTTGGGTATGCTCGTTTTCTACCCACACGGGTACACCCTGCGCCTCTAAGTAGCTTCGCAGCAGCGCCGCCCACAGGCCATTTGGACAGTCGGCTATCGGTACCCAGCCCCTCATACTAAGGTCAAGCTAAGTCACGGCACGATATACACGCTATCTGTACGGGCTCGGTTGCTTTCGTGCCCCGCTCGGTCAATCACATATATCTCAAATGCGACGGCTTCCCGAGGGGCATTAGGATTTAGGCGAGCGATACCCGGTACTGTAATCTCTATGGTACCCTGTATAGACTGGGGCGGCCCCTCTAAAAAGCGCGGCATATTGTAGCGAAGCACTCCATCGTACCCTGCTGGAAACAAACTACTGTCTCGCAGGTCTATCAGAAATAAGTCTGTCCTTCCGTCTGGCTGCCCTCCAAGGTCTCCATCTCCATCCTTGTAGCGCAAGGTAATCTGCAGCTCGCCAAATTCTGGTACGGTTTTAGGACTAATTTGAACTACCTCTATCTGGGGTTCTACGGCAAAGACTAAGGACGCTTTTCGGCAGCCCCCGAGCAGAAGTGCTCCACAGACCCCTACGAGCCAGCGCATATTCACCATTTTAAACGCAAAAGGGTATCCCCTAAAAGCATGACAAATTCTCCGGCGGCCAGCTCTTCGGGGGGAGTCCAGAGGTCTTTATTTTCTTGGAGGGCGTTTTGTAGGCTTTTCAGATAAGGAGAGCGGTGAAGGATGGGAATGCTATCTAACCAGGGGAGCTCGCCCTTTTCAGCCTCAGCCCGACTTCCCAGGCTAACCTGCGCGCGAGACACTTCTGCAATTCGGGTCAGCAGGCTTTGAAGATAGTCTGTAAGCTTCTGGAGGCGTTCGTAGCTGCTGAAAAAAGCGACGGTGATGTCGTGCAAGAATTTAGAGCGAGTATCCGGACTTATCGTAAGGGCCTCGCTGCCCACGATGATTAGGAGGCCTTCTATCCTTTTAGGGCTAAGGTAAGGGGCCAAGATACAATCTAGACTTTCGGAGGGGAGGCCTACCTCAGCCACAGATACGATAAGCTCGCTATTTCTTTTTGAAAGGGTCTGGAGGAGAGAAGGGGAGATGTGCCAGGTTTCGGGCCATTCAACGGAGTTTTTCTTGGAAGCCCAACTTACAAGGGGTTTCCAGGCGCCTCCCTCTGCGTGTAGAAAGACAAGGGCTTTGGCGTCTAAGTGCTTCGCTAGCTGAGCAGCGAAGATACGCGAGAGACTCTGAAAGGCCGACCGAGAGGCGATATTCTGGAGCAAAATGCCTGAAAGGTCATTGTATACTGTCTGCCAGTAGGCGCGCTCTTCTAGGAGCTTTTGCGTGCGGCGCATCTCCTCCTGAGTAACCGAGAGCTCCTCTAAGTTTTGACGCAGCTCTTCTTCCCGGGAGATAAGCTCCTGGTTTTGCAGTTGCGACTGTTCTAAGAGGGCTTGGATGGAGCGGCGGGCGCGTACGCTTTGCAGATAAGTGGCAGTTTTATAGAGGAGGTCTTGCCATCCGGGGCTTTGGAGGGTATCCAGAAGGGTCGGCGTATCACTGGCGATGACCCAGAGGCCTTCTACGCTGCCTTGATACATGAGGGGGATAGCGAAAAGGTCCAGCTCCTCCGTGGCTAAGAGGGCAGAGAGCGAGGCATCGCCGAGGAGAGTCCTTGCGAGGCGCTGGTGGAGGGGCTGCTTTTCTTTTACTGCTTCGCCAAGGAAACCCTCACCTATACGAAACTCCACAGGCGTCGGCTCCCCTTGCACCCCCGCCCCCGCTTCGTAGCGAAAGCACTCCGGCTCCATCGCATCCGCTACATAAAGTAGGCTCGCCGGCACCCGCAAAAGGGTACATAAATGCTCTTGATACCGTGAAAGCAAAATCCTCAACTCCTCCTCTGGAACGGGGAGGAGGAGTTCGGTTATTTCTTTGACTGGCTCCACCCAGGCAAAATAACAAACCTTCTACAAACTCATGTCATCTACCGTCCTGCTAGGCCGAGCGTAGGCTTATACGGAGACTTTCGTTTGTCGTAGGCGCAGCACCTTCCACAGGATCGGACCGGTCGTCACGAGGACCATAGCGAGGATGATCCAGCCGTAGTTTTCCTGTACCCAGGGTACGTTACCTAAGAAGTAGCCTGCTGTACTAAGGACTGCCGGCCACAGAAAGGAGCCGATGAGGCTTACGGGCAGGAACTTTCGGTAAGGTACTTGCACTACGCCCGCCAGGAGAGGCGCAAAAGTGCGCACGATGGGAAGGAACTTGCCTAAGATGAGGACCCAAATTCCATAGCGCTGGTAAAACTGGCGGGTTGTCTGCACGTATTCTGGCCGGAAGAAGAAGCTTTTTGGGCGGTTGAAGAGAGCCTTTCCGGTTCGCCAGCCGATACCGTAGCCGCTCTGGTCCCCTAAGAAAGCCGCCAACCCAATCAGCAAGATGACCACGCCTATTGGGAGCCGTATCACTCCTGCGGCAGTCAATAGCCCTGCCGTAAAAAGCAAAGAGTCCCCTGGAAAAACTATCCCTACGAGTAGGCCCGTTTCGGCAAATACGACCGCCATCAGCAGCCCTATGCCCCCTACATGAATGATAGTTTTGGGGTTGAAAAGGTCTGTAAAGTGCTCAAACATGTGAGATAGCCTTAGCGTCGCCCCAGAGCTCCTCTAACCGGTAATACGCACGCACGTCTGGGAGGAGCACATGCACAATAATATCCCCCACATCTACCAGGATCCATCGGCCAGGTTCGTAGCCCTCGGTGTGATAGAGATAGGTAGGGGCGCCAGCGTCTTTGAGCCGTCGCAGCAGCTCATCTGCGATAGCCTGATTCTGGCGGTCAGACTCGCCTGTCGCCAGCACGAAGTAATCACACAACAGATACCCCAGCTCGCGCAAGTCTAGAACCAGAATATCCTCAGCTTTTTTGTCACTAAGCACGGAAAGGACAGTGCGCAGCTTCTGCTCGGTAGAGAGAGAGAGGGACTGGGTTTGTATCATCTTCTACAAAGATAACACTTTTGCCTAGCCAGCTTGCTGTGGAGAAAATGGCACTTTTGGGCACTTTTAGGTCGGGGAAGTTTCTTACCTTCGCTGTATGGCATTTCGGATACGGGTAGAGGCTTTTCGGGAAGCTTTAGGGCGAGTGGTGCCGATAATCCCTTCCCGTTCGCTGTATCCCATCACGCAAAACCTCCTTATCTACCAGAGGGGCGACACCGTAGAGCTGCGTGCCACAGATTTGGAGATTAGCATGCGCACGCTTGTGCAGGTACTCCCTGAGGATGGCGACGCTGTAACCTTAGCTGTGCCAGCCAAACCCCTCTCTGACCTCCTCAAGGGGTTTCCTGAAGACGATGTGGTATCGGTAAGCACTGAAGAGCAGCTGCTTGTACTGGAAGCGCCTTACGGTCGCTATACCTTTGGCGGGGTGGCGGCGGAGGAGTTTCCGCCTTTTCCAGCGCTCAGCGGGAGCCAGGGCGTAAGCCTCTCCCTAGCTACGCTAGATGAAGTGATTAGCCAGACAGCCTTCGCGACCAGCCGAGATGATGCACGGATCGCGCTTACGGGGGTGTACTTTGACTTTCAGGAGGATAAAACCTACTTCGTGGCGACGGATGCCCATACGCTGGTGCGGCTACGCCGAGATGATATTCGGCTTCCCGAGTCTCCGAAATTGCTTCTGCCCGTGCGGGCTCTGCAATCCCTTCAGCAGGCATTCAAGAGCCTTCCCACAGGGGACGAGCTGACCTTGCATCCTGTAGAAGGGCAAGCCCTTTTCCACCATCCGCTATTAGATATGGTGTGTCGCCTCGTGGATGCGCGCTTTCCTGACTATCAGAGCGTCATCCCGAAGCAGCCTCCTTATACGGCCCGCCTCTCCACAGAAGGTTTCCGTCGGGCCCTTCGGCGGCTCCTCGTGCTGAGCGACAAAAATAGCGGAGTCATTCGCTTGCACTTTGTGGGGAATACCCTTACCCTGCAAGCCGAAGACGCCCTCAATAACCGTTCAGGCCAAGAGACGCTTCCCTGCGAGTATGAGGGACCGGACTTTCGGATTGCGTTTCGGGGTACGGTAATTGGTGGGGTGATGGACCATATCTCGGCTAAGGAGTTTACCATGCAGATGGAAGCGCCGGGTCGCGCCGTAGTGCTACAGCCTGACCCTCAAACCCCGCCCACCGAAGCGCTCTTCCTCGCTATGCCTCTGATGCTGTGATCCTCTACGGCGGTGGAGATCATGCGCTGGGCTTATGGGAGCTCTGCCAGCTGGCAGGGGTCCCGTGTAAGGGCTTTTTTGACGATGGGGAAGGCCCCTTTGCGCTACCTGAGTCGTTTTGGTTAGGGCCTTACGACCCAAACCGCCACTCAGAAGAGCCCCTCATCATCGCCATCACTGATAATACCATTCGGCGCAATCTCTCTCTACGGGTTCGGCATCCGATAGCGCCAGCGCTCATTCACCCTCGAGCGTATGTCTCGCCCTCCGCCCAGTTAGGAGAAGGTGTCGTGGTTTTAGCGGGGGCGGTCGTCCATAGCCAAGCCCGCATCGGTGCCCACACTATTCTAAACACAGGGGCTATTGTGGAGCACTTTACCGAAGTGGGGGCTTTTTGTCATCTCTCCCCAGGGGTCATCGCTGCCTGCCGCAGCAAGGTAGGGGATAGCTGCTTCATCGGAAGCGGGGCCATCCTCGTGCCCAATGCCCACATCGGCGAAGGCTGCATTATCGGGGCTGGGAGCTTGGTACTGGGGCAGCTTGCACCTTTTACCCGAGCTTGGGGGCATCCCGCCAAGCCCCAGGAAGAAAACCCCCTCCGCAAAGCCTAATAGGCTCGCTGCGGGTAGGTTTTACTTATTTTTGCTCCATGCGCTTTTGGGCAACTTTACTTTTCACAGCCATTCTCTGGGCGCAGCCGCAGAAAGCCGAAAAGCACCTCCGCCGCGGCGAAGAGCTGATGCAGATGGATGACTATGCAAACGCCCTCGGAGAGTACGAGACAGCGCTGCAATATAACCCCTTTAGTGCCGAGGCTTATGTGAATGCCGGCTACTGCGCTTGGCGGCTGCGCCAGAATCGGAAAGCCGTAGAATACTTCCAAAAAGCGGAGCAAATGCAGGTGAATTTTACGCCGAGACTGCTCGTGGCTTATGCCGATGCCTTACAGCGCACTGGGCAGCCCCAAAAAGCGCGTCCCCTCGTAGAACGGCTCCTCGCCCAAACTAAGAACACTGACCCCATGTATGATCGCTTACGAGTCACCCTCCAGCAGCTCAAAAACGCCGAGAAATATTTAGAAAAGCCCCTCAAAATAGAAATCTCTAATCTCGGTGGCGCAATCAACTCCCCCTATCCAGACTATGCGCCAGTCATCTCTGCGGATGAGAGTGTATTGCTTTTTACCTCTCGGCGGCCGGGCTCCACAGGCGGTAAAACAGCCACAGATGGCTTGCCGTACGAAGATATCTACATAAGCGAGAAAGGTCCGGATGGCCGCTGGAGTGCTCCGCGCAACATCGGCCCGCCCCTCAATACAGCTACGCATGATGCATGTATCGCCCTCTCGGCTGATGGGCAGACCCTTTTTCTCTTCAAATCGGATAATGGCGGGGATGTTTTTAGCAGTCGCCTCAAAGGTACCAAATGGCTCCCTCCAAAGAACCTCGGAAGCCCCATCAACTCTAAACACTGGGAGCCCTCGGTATGCCTTTCGGCGGATGAGCGTACGCTGTTTTTCGTCTCGGACCGCCCAGGTGGGCAGGGTGGAAGGGATATCTACCTGTGTCGCCGCCTCCCTAATGGCAAATGGAGCGATCCTATCAACCTCGGCCCCCCCGTCAATACCCCGTATGATGAAGATGGGCCCTTCTTTCACCCCGATGGCAAAACCCTTTTCTACTCCTCTAATGGTCCTAATTCTATGGGGGGCTTTGATATCTTTCGCACGGAACTGCGCCCAGATAGCACTTGGGCACCCCCTGTCAACCTCGGCTACCCCATCAATACGCCTGGCGATGAAATTTACTTCGTGCTCTCGGCTAGCGGCCTACATGGCTACTACGCCAGCGAACGCGACGACTCCTACGGTGAGAAAGATATCTACCTGGTAGACTTCTCTACCCTCCGCGAAGAGCCTGCCCCCGTGGCTCAGAAGCCTACCGATGACCTCCAAGTAACCTCTGAACCCGCAACCCTCACCTTCCGCCCCAACCTCACCTTAGTTACCGGTACCATCTACGATGCAGAAACCCAGCAGCCCTTAGAAGCCACAATTACCCTCATTGACAATGTCAAAGGCGATACCGTAGCTGTGCTTACCTCCAATTCTGCGACAGGTAAGTACCTCATCTCCCTCCCCGCCGGCCGAAACTACGGCATTGCTGTAACCGCTGAAGGCTACGCCTTCCACTCTGAAAACTTCATCGTAGAAGAAGCTCAAGGCTACCGAGAAGTACGCAAAGACATCGGCCTAAATAAGTACAAAACGGGCACCATCATCGTGCTGAAGAATATCTTTTTTGACTTTGACAAAGCCACGCTGCGGCCTGAATCTAAGGCCGAATTGGAGCGTGTGTATGAGCTCCTTTCCCAAAACCCCAAAATGAAGGTCCGTATTGCGGGTCACACAGATAGTAGGGGTTCGGATGACTACAATCAGCGCCTCTCCGAAAACCGCGCCAAAGCGGTGTATGAGTACCTCATCAAGCGGGGCATATCAGCAGACCGACTCTCATATATCGGCTACGGAGAAGCTAAACCTATTGATACTAACGATACCGAGGAGGGCCGCCAAAATAATCGTCGGGTAGAGTTAGAGATCCTGTAAGGGCGGGGAGTAGCGCCTTAGCGGAGGCCGAGGTCTGCCTGTATAGCTTCCAGGAGGCGGCGGCGAAGGTTTTCGCGCACGAAGCGGGTATCGCTGCTGATGGGATGCACTCGGTTTGTGAGGATGACGACGATAAGCTGGCGCTTCGGGTCGCACCAGGCCGCCGTGCCCGTGAATCCTAAATGCCCAAAAGTCTCTTCGGAAAAGTCCGGAGGGACGGAGCTGTTTTTATCTCGGCTGGGTTTATCCCATCCAAGTCCACGGCCGGTATTCCCTGCTTCTCTCGTGAAGGTGCGCACGGTCGCTGCTGAGAAGTAGCAAAAGCCGCCATACTCGCCCCCGCGCTGGAGCATCCATAATAGCTTAGCGAGGTCGGCTGAGCTAGCGAAAAGCCCGGCATTTCCTGCGCTGCCCCCGAGGAGCGCTGCCGTAGGGTCGTGCACATACCCTATAAGCGTGTCTCGCCGCCAAGTCGTATCTACTTCTGTGGGGGCACACAGGCTGTCTAAGCAGTTTAGGGCCGGATGAAAGTGTAACCGATACAAGCCCATAGGCCGATAGATCCGCTCAGTTACATAGACTTCCATCGGCATGCGGGCGATTTTTTCTAAGTACTTCTGCAGCACGACGAAGCTAATATCAGAGTAAACTGGCCGGCTGGTAGGGCTGGTAGGATAGGTGCGGATGCGTTCCCAAACCCGCTGCGGATAATCCCGAGCCAAAAAGCGCTTGCGGCTCAGCGGTAGCGTATGTGTAGCGCTAAGCGTATCCGAGAAAGGTTGAGCCTCTTGGGCTTCGCGCAGAAGAGGGAGCACAGCCAGGTAGCCAGCGGTGTGCGTAAGCAGCTGATAGGGCGTGAGCGAACCGATAGGTAAGCTGCTCCATTCAGGTACAGCCTTAGAAAGGGGGGCGGTGAGGGAGAGCTTCCCCCGTTCGTACAGACCCATAGCCATGAGGGTAGTGGCAAAGACTTTTGTGAGCGAGGCGACATCGTACATATGCTGGGTGGGTGAGGGCCGGCGAAGGTCCGTATAGCTCAAGCTGCCTGCCCCCCGATTGTATACGACGGTATCTCGGTAGATTACCGTGATAGAGAGCCCTGGGGTAAGCTTCTGCTCTAGTAGATATCGTACTACTGAATCTGTTTGCGAAAAGCGATAAGGGGGACGATAGGGGGCTACGGGACGATAAAGAGCCGGATCATACTGCACGGTGCGCGGGTAGCGCATGGGAATAGGTATGGGCAGTCGGCCAGTGGGCCGGGAGGCCCCAAAAATAATCCCTGCTGCCTGCCATTGCACCAGCGTATCTTCTTGATAAGCGAGGAGGGTAGCTGTCTCCTCTCCAAAGAACGACAGCGCATACGGGTTGCCAAAGACGCTCAGGATCACTTCCCCTTCACGACGGGTAAGCTCGCACAAAAGATCTAACATACGCGGCCTTACTCCGAAGCTGCGACGGGGATTATTAGAAAGCCCAAAGAGCCCTACGATGAAAACTTGATACTCTCTAAGGGCCTCCACGAGAGAATCTGTGGGGGTCTGTTCTATATTGGGCAGTACGATTGCATCCATCGCCACATACTGCGAAAGGTAATGATAGAAGGGGGCCAAACGCGCATACCCCAGTTGGAGGTAGAGAGGCTTTTTGCCTGCTAAGGAACCTAAGGGAAGGATATTGCGGCGATTTTGGAGCAGGGTCACAGAGCGGATGTAAGCTTCGTGCAGGGGGCGAAGGAGTGACTCTTCCCATAGGTCATTTAGGAGGTTGTCTAGGGGTACTGTAGGGGTTTGCTGGAGGCCGGCATACGCTTTGAGCTGGAGTACGCGCCGTACCTTCTCTTCAATGAGCTCCTCTGAGAGGCGCCCCTCCATCACCGCCTGATGAATAGCCCGAAAGACCACAGGCACATTTTCTACGTATAGGAGCACATCGGCGCCTGCTTCTAAAGTACGCACTTCTAGCTCGCCGGGCGGGAAGTAGAGGGAGACGGCCTTCATATTGAGCGCATCGGAAAAGACTACTCCCCTGAAGCCCATCTGCTCGCGCAGAAGCTTTGTAATCACGGCAGGCGATACGGTGGCTGTAAAGGTATCCAGTGCTGGCACGAGCAGGTGTCCAATCATGATACCTGAGACCCCTTCTCGGATAAGGTGGCGGAAGGGATACAGTTCTACGCTGTCAAGCCTTTCTAGGGGGTGCCGAATCACAGGCAGATCAAAGTGCGAGTCTAAGTACGTATCTCCATGCCCCGGGAAGTGCTTTGCCACGGCGATGACGCCTTCGGCTTGCAGGCCGTGCATGTAGAGGAGGCTGAGCTGGGTTACGCGATGGCGGTCGGCGCCAAAAGCCCTAAAGCCGATGACAGGGTTTTCGGGGTTGCTATTGATGTCGGCGACGGGAGCGAAGTTGATATGGACGCCGAGGCGGCGGCATTGGCGGGCGATGCTGCGTGCGACCTGATAGACAAGAGAATCATCGGGTACCGCTCCGAGGGTCAGGGCATTCGGAAAGCGCGGAAGGCTATCTAAGCGCATGCTGGGGCCCCATTCGGCATCCATGGCAATCAAAAGCGGTACGCTTGCAAGCTG
>CALKJV010000182.1 GCA_937995505.1 uncultured Bacteroidia bacterium
ATAGGTCGTCTCCCGAACCTCATAGATCCAAGTGCGGCCTGTTTCCAATGGGAAAAGGGATAAGCCCTCTTCGTAGGTGGGACGAGGAAGCTCCCTTCGGCACGCAAGCCCTGCCCAGCAGAGGGCTATCGCCCAGACAAACCGCATACCCCACAAAAATACTCCATTTGTTCACATAGCACAGGGCAAGAGGCTTGGGTAGAGGGAGAGCTTAGATCTTTTAGACTATCAGCTTTTGCCGAAAAAATCTCGTAGCTTTTGGAAGAAGCTGCGTTCTGGGCGTTTCTGAGCGGGTTGGAAGGTGGGATTTTTTCGCATGGCGCTTAAGAGCTCCTTATCGGCTCGGCTCAGCTTGGGCGGAATCCAAACATGTACTTGCACGAGGAGGTCACCTCTTTTTCGGCTTCCGTAGCGGGGCAAGCCTTTTCCCGCTATCCGAAAGACCTCTCCGGAGGGGGTACCGGCTTCTATACGCAGGGATACTGGGACGCCTGTAAGGGTAGGTACCTCTAAAGTAGTGCCTAAGACGAGGTCTGGATAGGCGACCCAGGTTTCGTAGATGAGGTTTTCTCCCTCACGCACGAAGGTAGGGTGTGGCTGCTCTACTACCTGCAAGAGGAGGTCGCCTGGGGGGCCATTTCGAGGGCCTCGGTGTCCTGCGCCCTGCAGCGAGAGAATCATACCGTCCGCCACGCCTGGGGGGATCTCCACCTCTTGCGTATAGGTAGTGAGCTCTAAGCCAGTACCGCTACATACGGGGCAGGGATCCACAATCCGAACGCCCGTACCGCCGCAGTCAGGGCAGGTTTGATACACAATCTGCTGAAAGAATCCGCCTCCCACTCGGTAGGCGACTTGCCCACTACCTCCGCAAGTAGCGCAGGGGGCTGGGGCCCTGCGTGAAGCGCTACCCGTACCCCCGCAAGCTGAGCAAGCTTCCTGTCGGGCATAAGTGAGTGTGCGGCGTGTGCCCTGAGCAATTTCCTCTAAGGTAAGCTCCAAGGTAAGCTGAATATCCTCCCCTGGCGTCGCTTGGGGACGCCGAGTGCGAGTTCGCCCGCCAAAAAACTGCTCAAACATCTCTTCCACGACCTGGCTGAAAGGGTCAGTGTGTCCAGCTCCCACCGAACCTACCTGCCCGAAAAGGTCGTACTGTCGCCGCTTCTCCGGGTCGCTTAGTACCTCGTAGGCCTCAGAGATTTCTTTGAAGCGTTCTTCTGCTTCTTTGTTTCCCGGGTTGCGATCGGGGTGATATTGCAGGGCTAAGCGCCGATAGGTGCGCTTGATGGTCTCAATGTCTGCGTCTCGGCTTAGCCCGAGGATAGCATAATAGTCTCTATCGGAAGGCATGTGTGCCTATGGTGTGGCTGAAATAATTACTCGGGCAGGTCGTAAGAGCTGACCTCGGAAGCGATAGCCCGCTTCCACTACTTCTATGATGAGGTTAGGAGGGGCCTCCGAAGGGACGGCAGAGAGAATTTCATGAAGTTCTGGATTGGGGGGCGAGCCTATCTCAGGCTCAATGCGTTCCATGCCTAAACGCTCCAAAGTTTGGATAAATTGTCGCTGGAGAAGCACGAGGCCTTGCTGGAGTTTCTCTAGGTCTGGGGCGGATTGAGCGGCTTGAAGCCCTCGTTCCAAACTACCCAATAGAGGGAGTAGGGCGTTGAGCAGCTCCGCCTGAGCCTGATGCAAGCGCTGCTGGAGCTCGCGCTGCAGGCGGCGCCGAGTATTTTCGGCCTCGGCGGCTGCGCGTAAGGCCTGGTCTTTCCAATGTTCTACCTCCCGTTGGAGCGTTTCTATTTCTGACAGGCTTTCGGCCCCCGCCTCTGCCCCTTCTGAAGGTTTCTGCATATCTCCCTGGCGAAGCGGTTGCATCGTCGGTTCTGCGGGGAGTAGCTCTTTTTCAAGTTCACTCATAGCTGAGAAGGATAGGACTTTTGAAACTCCTCCCAGGAAGTATTTCGGTAGAATCCCCCGCCGAAATACCGGAGGATTTCATCCATAAGGCGGGGCTGGATGTACCCTCGTATCGTGAGAAGCATTTCACCAGAAGGTTCCATAAGGATAAGGGCTGGGTACTCCATCTTGCCCTCTAACAAAAGATATGCCAACTGATTGGCATGTAGCTCTGTCAGGTAAGGGAAATGAGAGCCATTGAAGAGGAGAGAGTCTCGGGACTCGGCATTTAGTCGGGTACAGTGGAAATTTGCGGTAGCGAAGGTAGCTATTACGGGATGAGCCCAGGTGTTTTGGTCCATCATGACGCACGGGGCGCACCAGGGCGTATAGAGATAAATGAGGAGTAAGCGCCCTTGGAGGCGCGAGCGTTCGTGGGCTTCGTGGAGGGGCTGCCAGTAGATTTGGGCATACAGGGGCGTAAGGAGTAGGGCCAATTGCCAATTTTTCATGACAGGAGGGCAGCTATGCCAGGCAAGGTTTTGCCTGCCAGCATCTCTAAAAGGGCCCCTCCGCCCGTAGAGATGAAGCTCAGCTGGTGGGCTACTTCGGCGACTTGGGCGGCGCTGGCGGTGTCGCCCCCTCCCACTAAGGTATAGGCTCCTTTTTGCGTCTCTGTAGCGAGAAGCTGTGCGATTCGCACTGT
>CALKJV010000183.1 GCA_937995505.1 uncultured Bacteroidia bacterium
GGCTACCAAGATGGACCCGCCACCCAAGCCCGCTTCAATGAGCCAAATGACCTCCTGTGGGCAAACGGCTTCCTGTACATCTTAGACACCAATAACCACCTCCTGCGCCGATACGATCCCAGAACCCACAGCGTGGAAACCGTGGAACTTTATCCTATGGAAAAACTTGCTATGGCAAAGCCACGAACCCATAGTTTATTCCCAGATGCGGTACCCTTACCTGCGCTTGCGGTACCGGAAGGGCACGCTTTTACCGTCTCGCCGCAGCTTCCCGCTGGCTACCTCCTCAATGAAGAGGCCCCTATCGGCATCTACATCGGAGAAGATTTCTATCCTTTCCGAGCACCCTTACCGCCCCTTGCCCAACCTACTAACGCCTATTTGCAGCTGTATGTGTGTGAGGAGAAAAAGACCTGCTCGCGCTGTTTCCGATGGGTCTATGGCGTAGAACTCAAACCACAAGCGGGGGTAGCGGCCGAAGTATCTTTTTCGGTGCCGGCGGTGCCGCTGCGACCTTAGCGCTTTGCCTATCTTTGGGGCATGACCGAGCTCGTGCTGCCTAAGCTGGGCGAGAGCGTTACCGAAGCCCGCATCGTGCGTTGGCTCAAAAAGCCCGGCGACCGCGTAGAAGCCGACGAAGCCGTACTGGAGATCGCCACAGATAAAGTAGACTCCGAAGTACCTGCGCCTGCGGCAGGTATCCTCACAGAGATTCGCGTACAGGAAGGGCAGACGGTGCCCGTAGGTACAGTGCTTGCGATTATTCAGCCGGAGGGAGCAGAGGTCTCGCCTGCTGCGCCGGCAGAGTCACCCGCCCTTACTGCCCCCCAAGGCAATGGTCAAACGGCCCCCGTGGTCTCTGCGCCTTCTCTTGCTCCTACGCGTATACCTGCGCGAGACGGGGATCGCTTCTACTCGCCGCTGGTGCGCACGATAGCTCAGCAAGAGGGGCTTTCCATAGAAGAGCTCGCAACCATTCCAGGTAGCGGCGCCGGTGGCCGAGTAACCAAGCAAGACCTTTTCGCATACCTCCAGACCCGCCAAGTCGCTCCTTCTACGAAGCCTGCCCCGACTATCGCCGCACCTGAACCCATCCCTGCCCCCACAGCACCAACGCCCGTCCCCCTCGCCGCCTCGCTGCAAGAGATTATTAGCTATTTGCAGGAGCACTTTATCCTCGTGCCTAAAAAGAAGTTCTCCCACGAAAACGCCGAGGTAGTGGAAATGGACCGCATGCGCAAGCTTATCTCCGAAAATATGGTCTATTCCAAGCATACCTCTCCGCATGTGACCAGCTTCGTGGAGGCAGATGTAACCCCCGTCGTGCTCTGGCGCGAGCGGGTCAAAAAAGACTTTGAGAGGAAATACAAAGAGAAGCTCACCTTCACGCATGTATTTGTGGAGATTTTGGCGAAGGTGTTGCGGGAGTTTCCGCAGCTCAATGCCTCTATTGAGGGCGATAAGGTATTCCTCAAGCGAGATATCCACATTGGAGTGGCGGTGGCTTTAACTGGCTACAACCTTATCGTACCAGTAGTGCGTCATGCGGATCGCTTGAACCTCGCTGGCATCGCCGCAGCGGTAAATGACCTCTCTGCGCGGGCGCGTGCCGGCCAGCTCAAGCCCGATGAGATAACGGGTGGCACCTATACTCTCTCTAATGTAGGTACTTTCGGCAATGTCATGGGTACGCCGGTTATCCTCCAGCCCCAGGTAGCTATTCTGGCTACGGGCGCTATCCGCAAAAAGCCCGCTATCCTTGAGACTCCTATGGGGGATACGATTGGGGTACGGCATATGATGTTTCTCTCGCACTCGTATGACCATCGGCTCATTGATGGGGCACTCGGGGGAGCTTTTGTGCGGCGAGTAGCAGACCTATTAGAAAGCTGGGACATAAATCGGGAGATATAGGGTAAGGTGGCAATAGCCTTATTTAGCGGGGGGCAAGACTCCACCACGCTGCTACTATGGACTCGGCAGGAGCTACGAGAACCTCTACAAGCCCTTAGCTTCTCTTATGGGCAGCGACATTCGGTGGAGCTGGAAGCAGCCGCCCGTATAGCTCAGAAGCTGGGTATACCGCATACCATCCTGGATTGGGGGCCTTTTTGGGAGCGGCTTGGAGTGCCTTCTGCGCTCACTGCGGCACAGCCTATTGAGACACCGGCGGAAGGGCTACCTACTTCCTTCGTGCCGGGACGGAATTTACTTTTCCTTACGGCGGCTGCTGTCTGGGGCTATCCGCGAGGCGAAACTACCCTCCTCATCGGCGCCAGCGAGGTGGACTATAGCGGCTATCCGGATTGCCGTGGAGACTTTTTAGAGGCGGCACAGCGGGCCATTGGGCTGGCCTTAGCTCGGCCTGTGCGCGTCCTAGCCCCTTTTCTGCACTGGAATAAGGCACAGCTGTGGCGGTATGTGGAAAGCTTGGGCTATCAGGAATTTATCGCCGAAGAGACCCACACTTGCTATCTGGGCGAGCGCACGCGGCGGCATCCGTGGGGCTATGGGTGTGGACACTGCCCAGCGTGTCAGCTACGGGCGGCGGGGTATGCACAGGCTTTTGGCTAACTTTGCTGCATGACCCCAGAAATCCAGTCCCTCCTCAAAGAAGCTGATGAGCACATGCAGCGCTCCATCTCACATTATGAGGAGCTTTTTGGTAAGGTACGCGCAGGCAAAGCTACCCCAGCGCTCATAGAACACCTCAAAGTAGACTACTACGGCGCACCAACTCCCCTCAAACATGTGGCTACCTTCAGCGTCCAAGATACGCGCACGCTCCTAGTACAGCCTTTTGAGCCCCAGTTCGCGAAAGCCATTGAGAAAGCCATAGCCGAAGCGAACCTCGGCCTCTCCGTCGCCATAGATGGGAAAGCGGTGCGGGTATCCTTTCCCGCACTTACTGAGGAGCAGCGCAAAAAGCTCGTCAAGCAGCTCAAAGACCTCGCCGAAGAAGGGCGAGTCGCTATCCGTAACATCCGCCGCGATAGCTTAGAGGGGCTGCGCAAGCTCACCAAAAACGGCATTGCCGAGGATATGGTCCGTAAGGGCCAGGAGGAGCTCCAAAAGCTGACCGATAAGTACGTCGCCGAAGTAGATCGCCTCGCTTCGGTCAAAGAACAGGAACTCCTTACCGTCTGATGGCTCGGCTTCTCATCGTGGATGATGACGCAGATATTCGGGAGACCTTAGTAGAGGTGCTCAGCTACGACGACCATGTCGTAGAGGTGGCGCGAGACGGGTTAGAAGCCCAGCGCATATTAGAGCAGAGCGAGTTTGATATCGTACTATGCGATGTGCGCATGCCAGGCAAAGACGGTATGGAGCTCTTAGAATGGGCCCGCCAGCACAAGCCAGAGACAGAATTCATCATGCTCTCTGGGCATGCGAATATTGAGACAGCGGTAGCTGCCACGAAAAAAGGGGCTTTTGACTTCATGGAAAAGCCCTTAGACTTACCCAAGCTGGAGATCCTTATTCGCAATGCCTCTGAGAAGCGCAAGCTCGTCGCCGAGAATAAGACCCTTGTGCGGCGGGCCTTCCGTGTGCGGGAGATTCTAGGGGTTTCGCCTGCCATCCAGAAGATTCGGGAAGATATAGATCGGATAGCGCCGCACTTCCGACGCGTGCTGATTACAGGGCCCAGCGGCAGCGGTAAAGAGCTGGTAGCCCGATGGATCCACCTCAAAAGCCCCCATAGCAAAGGCCCCTTCGTAGATGTAAACTGCGCGGCTATCCCCGCAGAACTCATTGAAAGCGAGCTTTTCGGGCATGAGAAAGGGGCTTTTACCCATGCCATCAAGCAGCACATTGGGCGGTTTGAGGAAGCTAACGGCGGTACGCTCTTTTTGGATGAGATTGGGGATATGTCGCTGGCCGCCCAAGCGAAAGTCCTCCGCGTCTTAGAGGAAGGCAAGCTGCGCCGCGTCGGCGGAGAAAAAGACATATCCGTGCAGGTGCGCGTCATAGCTGCTACCAATAAAGACTTGCTCCAAGAGATCGCCGCTGGCCGCTTCCGAGAGGACCTTTACCATCGCCTCAATGTGATTACTATTCATGTGCCGCCGCTGCGGGAGCGTCCGGAGGATATTCCGGTTTTAGCGCAGGCCTTCTTGGAGGAGCTTTTAGAGGAGTATGGAATGCCTCCCAAGCGCTTTTCCCCGCAAGCCCTACAAGCCCTGACGAAATATCCCTGGCCGGGGAATGTGCGAGAGCTACGCAACGCCGTAGAGCGCTTTATCCTTTTCTCCGATAAGGAGATAACCTTGGAAGAGGTCCAGCGACATTTTCGGTCTGTGTCCGGCTCGTTTATGACCGACAGCCCTGAGATAGCGCATAAGGCCTTAGCGGAGCAGTGGCAGGCCCTTCTGAGCGCTGACTCTGTAGAGCACTTCCTAGACCAGGCGGAGCGCGAATACCTCCTGTTTCACCTGCGCCGACACGGCTTCAATGTATCGCGCACCGCTGAAGCCCTCGGTATGCAGCGCCCCGCCCTGCACAGCCGCATGAAGCGCCTGGGCATCCACCGATCGGAATATGTTTGAGGCTTACTTATACGATGCAGTCCGCACGCCTCGCGGCCGTGGGAAGAAAGACGGCCGCCTACACAGCGCGCGTCCTGTGGAACTCGTACGCCAGCTTATCGCCGCCCTTTTGGAGCGAAATCCCGCGCTGCCACCTACTGCTATAGAGGACATTATTTTGGGCTGCGTAACCCAGATCCACGAGCAGGGTGCCAACATCGCCAAAGTCGCCGCCCAAAATGCAGGCCTCCCGGAAACCGTAGCTGGAGTTACCCTCAATCGCTTCTGTGCTTCGGGGCTGGAGGCGGTCAATCAAGCAGCTGCGGCGCTGCGTAGCGGCATGGGCGAAGCCATCCTCGCCGGCGGCGTAGAATCCATGAGCCGAGTCCCTATGGGCTCTGATGGGGGGGCTTGGTATGCGGATCCAGCCGTAGCCTTCCCAGGCTACTTTGTGCCGCAGGGCATCGCAGCCGACCTCATCGCTACCCTCTATGGCTACGACCGCCGAACCTTAGACGAATTTGCTTTGCGCTCGCACCAGCTGGCGGCCGCCGCCACCCAGAAAGGCTACTTCCGCCGCTCCCTCATCCCAGTGCGTAGCCCCATCGGCGAGATCCTCTTAGACTCCGACGAAAACATTCGCCCCGATACCTCGCTGGAAAAGCTGGCCGCTTTAGAGCCTTCTTTTGCGGTGCAGGGTGAGCAGTTCGGCTTTGATGCCGTAGCCCTCCAAAAGTACCCCCAGCTGGAAGCCATCCAGCACGTACATCACCCGGGTAATTCCTCAGCGATTGTAGATGGCGCAGCATTGGTACTCTTGGGAACGGAGGCCCTGCATAAAAAATACGGCCTTTCGCCGCGAGCGCGTATTGTAAGTTGGGCGGTTACAGGGACCGAATCCACCATTATGCTACTCGGTCCTGCTCCCGCTACGCAAAAGGCCCTGCAGCGCGCAGGACTTACCGCTGAGCAGATTGACCTATACGAGGTCAACGAGGCTTTTGCAGTAGTGCCCTTACGCTTTGCGGATGTGCTGGGGATACCCTTGGAAAAAATCAATGTAAACGGCGGCGCTATTGCCATGGGGCATCCGCTGGGCGCCACCGGCGCTATCTTGATAGGGACCCTCCTGGATGAGCTGGAGCGCCGTAAGCTTCGCTATGGCGTAGCTACCCTCTGCGTGGGGGGCGGGATGGGCATCGCTACCGTGATAGAGCGACTGTAGCTACGGGAAGATCTTCCCTGGGTTGAGGAGGCCCTTCGGGTCAAAAACTCGCTTGAGAGCCCGCATTAGCTCCAGCTCGTCGGGCGAAAACTGAATCGGCATGTAACGCCGCTGTACCCACCCAATTCCGTGTTCGCCGGAGAGCGCCCCGCCCCGCGCCACCACGAAGCGAAAAAGCTCTTCTACAGCCTTAGGAATGTCCTTTTCCCATACATCCGCGGGGAGGTTCTCTCGGAGGATATTCACATGGAGGTTGCCATCGCCTACATGGCCATAGCATACGGAGCGGAAGCCGTACTGGCGGCCCAGGGCCTTCACCTTGTCCAGCAGCTCGGGTAAGGCGGTGCGGGGTACGACCGTGTCTTCTTCTTTATAAGGGCCGCTGGATTTGACGGCGATCCCTAAGCAGCGGCGCAAGCGCCACAGCTGCTCCCTTTCGGCAGCGCTTTGGGCGTACCAGCTCTTTTGCGCACCGGCTTGGAAGGCCACTTCCTCCATCTGCGCGCATTCCGCTTCTAAGGCTTCGGGGTGGTTGCCGTCTACTTCTATGAGCAGCAGTCCGCCCAGTTCGTCTGCGCCCGGGTAGAGTCGCTCGCCCAAGTAGGCTTCTCCAAACCGTACGGCCTCCTGCTCCATAAACTCAATTGCCGTAGGGAGGATGCCGCTTTGCAGAATATCCACTACGGCAGCTATGGCGCTTCGAGCGTCTGGGAAGCCCAAAAGCAGCGTCCGTACATGGCGGGGCTTTGGGAGGAGCTTGAGGGTAGCGGTGTGGATGACCGCGAGGGTGCCTTCGCTGCCGACGAGGAGCTGGGTGAGGTTGTAAGCGGTGGAGTTTTTGAGGGTACGGCTGCCCGTGCGCAGGGGTCGCCCATCGGGTAGGAAAGCCTCCAGCCCTAAGACATATTCTCGGGTAGTGCCGTACTTCACGGCACGTACCCCGCCAGCATTATGGGCGATATTGCCGCCGATGGTGCAGCTGCCTCGGCTAGAAGGGTCAGGCGGATAGAAAAGCCCTACCGCCTCTACCGCTTCTTGGAGGGTTTGGGTAAGTACCCCCGCCTGTACGATAGCTTGGAGGTTGGCGGTGTCAATGTGGAGAATTTGATTGAGCCGCTCTAAGGAGACGACCCAGCCGCCGCAGACTGGTAGCATACCCCCGCTGAGCCCCGTACGCCCCCCCGCTGGGATAATAGGTATGCCGTGCCCATAAGCATAGGCAAGTATCCCTTGCAGCTCTTCTACGGAAGTAGGGCGTGCTACCGCATCCGGCAGAAACCTCAGGTCTTCTGTCCAGTCATGGCTATACGCTTCGCGCAGCGCTATGGAGCTATCCACACCCGCCGGCAGCATCTGAGCCAAGGTACGAAAGCCTTTGAATTTGCAAGTTCTAGGATAAGCTATACCTTTGCATCATACAACCAATCTGGCTTAGGCTTGCGAGCGTACTACTGGGCTTGGTGCCCCTCCTCTTACGGGCGCAGACCTTAGAAGAGCTTGCGGCACGCAAGATGCGCATTACAGACTCTCTCAATCGGCTCGCACAAATGGGTATCCCTACAGGTCCACCCCCAGGTACCCCTATGCCGCTCACTCTCTCTGAGTCCGACTGCCCTAATGCTGTCGTCGTCTGTCAGCAAACCTACACTTACACCAGCTCTCCGCCAAACTACGGCACCGTCCAGGAGCTCGGGAATAATACCTGCTTACTCAATAAAGAGCAGAAAACCTCCTGGTTCATCTTCACTGTACAGAGCTCGGGGACCTTTGGGTTTACCATCAATACGACCTACGACTATGACTTTGCGCTCTTTGACTACAATGCCATCGGGGGGTGTGGGGGTACGGCCACGGCTACGCCTGTGCGCTGCAATTACTCTGCGCAGTACGGCAATACGGGCTTAGATGCCAATAACCCTCAACCCGGTAACCTTCAATGGAACGCCTCTCAGCCCCCCATCATGCCTGGGCTCAATGTTACCACCGGGCAGACCTTCGTGCTGGTGGTAGATAATTGGACGGGGGATGCCACGGGCTTCACGATTACCTTTACGGGTACAGCGCAGATTTTTGACAATATACCTCCAGCCATCCAGAGCGTCTCTTGCACCAGCAACCCCAATCAGCTCTTAGTTACGTTCAATGAGCTGGTGCGCTGCAATAGCATCCATCCAAGCGATTTCAACTTAGGCGCGAGTGTAACGATAACTGCGGCCACAGGCGTAGGCTGCGGGAATTACACCAATCAAGTGCTTCTGACCTTTACGGGTACGCTGAATAGTGGCACGCGTACCCTTACCATTCAGACGGGCAGCGATGGCAATACCATCCAGGACAAGTGCAGCAATCAAATAGCACCCAGCACGACCTTCAACTTCCCTTACCTCGCGCCGGTGTCTATTACGCAGGCTCCAGCAGGGGCTATCTGTGCAGGCCAGAGCGTAACGCTTACGGTCAGTACAGCCGGGGGCCTTCCTGCGGGAGCTTCTATCAGCTGGAGCACAGGGGCTACCTCGCCCAGTATTAATGTAAGCCCCACCGCTACCACGACTTATACGGTCTCTGTAACGTACGCGGGCTGTGGACCGCGCACAGCTACCCATACTGTCACGCTAAACCCTAACCCGGTCATCAGCGTCTCGCCCACAAATGCCGTCATCTGCTCGGGCACAGCGCTTATTACAGGTACGACAAATATTCCCGGCGGCCAATGGCAGTACAGTAGTGACGGCGGGGCTACCTGGAATAACACAGCCAATCCCATGAACCTCGCCCCAGGGACTTACCTCATCCGCTATCAGAGCCCGGATGGCTGCTGGAGCAATCAGGTATCGGTCACGGTGAGCACAGCTCCCCCCGCCTCTACAAATACTTGTAATGTGATCTATGTAACCCCCTCGGGGAGCTCTACGGCTGCTGGTACGAGGGCCGACCCTACCAATCTCGCCGAAGCTCTCACCCGCGCCTCCTGCTCTAATACCATCATCAAAATGGCCACGGGCACCTATACGATTAGTGCGCCGATTACAAATATCACGAGCAATATCACCTTAGAGGGGGGCTTTGATGCGGCGAATGGGTGGCGCAAGACGAGCCAGCCTGGTGCGACCCTCATTTACCGAAATAATTCTAATGTAGAGGGCTGTGCGGATAATGCCCCGCGCCTTGTCGCTCTGCAGATTTCCAATGCGGCGAACTTCCGCTTGCAGGACCTCACGGTAGAGGTAGCCAATGCGCCTGCAGCTACGGCAGGCTGTGCCAGCGGCCGCGGCGTCTCTACCTACGCCCTCTATCTGAGTAACTGCAGCAACTACCAGATCGTGCGCTGCCGCTTCATTGCAGGGAATGGATCGGCTGGGTTAGGTGGGAGCAATGGAACTTCTGGAAGAAATGCGGCAGCCCATCAAACCGGTCCTTTTTGTGGTCAGCCAGGTGACCACGATAACTGTGGCTGGAATAATGGTGCAG
>CALKJV010000184.1 GCA_937995505.1 uncultured Bacteroidia bacterium
AGTTGGACGGCGCGGCTCCGGCCTACCTATTGGTCCTACCTTACGTCACAGCCTCTCGTGCATTGGCTCCATGTCTGGGTGCTCTCTAAGTATTCCCCTTCGCAGATAAGCTTTTCTCGGGAGCCGGTGCCTCTCCTGGAAGCTGCCACTCGGGGCGAAGGCTGGGCCTTTCTTCTGCCCCCACTTCCCTTACCGTATGTCCTTCAAGCCGCTTCGCAGGGCACTCCCCTGCCCGCCAAAGCCACCTACTTTTTCCCGAAAGTGCTCAGCGGTTTGTGTTTTTACCTATGCGAGTGATACTGGCTTCTGCCTCGCCTCGGCGGCAAGCTTTACTGGAGCTTTTGGGGTGGGAAGTGGAGGTGCAGCCTACCCAGGTCTCCGAAACAGGTCTGGAGCTTCTAGACCCTGCGGAGCAAGCCATGGCTATAGCGGCGCGAAAGGTAGCAGCCTTGCTTCCGCATTTGCCTGCTGATGTACCGGCGATAGCCGCCGATACCCTCGTCGTCCACTCAGGTAGCGTGCTGGGCAAACCTACTTCACTGGAAGAGGCGGCCCAGTTCCTGTATCGCCTCTCCGGCAGCTGGCATAGTGTGTATACGGGCGTGGCGTTTGCCGTGGGACGGCGCTTATGGCTCTTTTACGAGCACACAGCGGTGCGGTTTCATACGCTATCCCCTTCTGTAGTGGAGAGATATATCGCTTCCGGTGCGCCCTTTGATAAAGCGGGCGGCTATGGGGCACAAGACCTCATCGGACTCGTGGGTATTGCGGAAATCCACGGAGACTTCTACAATGTCATGGGCTTACCGGTACAAAAGCTTGCTCAGTGCGTACAGGCTATATTTGGAACAGTGTAGGCCCGAAATTTGCTACCTTCGTCTACCTGTGCGGATTCTCTTAGTCCTAACTGCTGTGCTTTCTACGGGCAGCTTGTGGGCTCAGACGGTCCACGAAATAGATTCGCTACAGAAAATAGCGACATCGCCTCGCGTGCCCGACACGCTGAAGCTCACTGCGCAGGTAACTTTATCTAAGCTGCACCTCAATATCAACGAGCGTCAAGCGCTGGAATACGCCCGTAATGCAGCCCTCTTAGCAAAGAAGCTCAGAGACCGCCGCAGAGAAGCACTTAGCTTATATTACCAAGCCTCTGCGTACTTTTACTTAGGTCAGTATAGTCAAGCAGAACGTCATCTCAGCGAAGCTGAAGCTATTATCCAGAAAATTCGTCCGGATACCGGCCTTATTGTACAAGTTCTCAATCTCAAAGCGACTTTGGCCGAGAGCGTGCGCGACTTTTTGCAGGCGCAGTCGCTGTACCAGCAGGCGTTGGACTTAGCGCGTAAGGCCCAGCAGCCCAAACTTGTTATCCTTACCCTTATAAACCTTTGTGAGCTTTATCAGCAGATGGGGCTTTACGAGTTAGCGGAGGAGACAGGGTTGGAAGCGCTCCAGCAAGCGGAGCGTTCTCGAGACCTGGAATACCAGCGCAATGCGCTCAAGTCCCTGTACGGCTTGCAGATTAAGCAAGATCGGCTAGAAAATGCGCTTAAATACCAGGGTCGCATCTTGGCCATAGCCCGTGCGGCGGGTATTCCCGAGTGGCTCAAAGATGCCTACGGTTTTGCGATTACGCAGGCGGCCGTAGGGGGGCGCTCCCAAGCCGATACCCTACTCATGCAAGCGCAAGATGAGCTTGCGAAAGAACCTATCTTATGGGCAGAGCTCCTCAACTGGGTGGCCTCAGAAGGATTTGCCCCAGCCGGTCGTCTCAATAAAGCCGAAGAGCTATACAAGAATGCCTTAGAAATCGCTCGCTCTGAAAGACAGTCTCGCTTAGCGATCCAGGTGCTCCTCAACCTCGCTAATCTCTACACTCGTCAAGCCCTTTATCCCAAAGCCGCTGAACGCCTCAAGGAAGCTCTCCTTCTATGCGAAGAGACCCGAGATTCTACCCTGCTCCCGATGGTGCGTTCGGCTCGGGGCGATCTCTACGCCAGCCAAGAGCTCTGGGAAAAATCCCTGGAAGAGTACTCAGAGGCCGTGTATTATGCCAACCTCGCACCAGACCCGCGCTTTCCTCACAAAGCGCTCGCTAACCTCGCCGTGGCTTATGTCAAGCTGGGAAAGTATGAAGAGGCGCGCAAGCTTTTCTATGAGTCGTTGTTGATTGCTAAGGAGAGCGAAGACTGGGGTGCTGCTGCCAACGCTTCTACGAACCTCGCTCGCCTCTACTTTGAGCAAAATACCTTAGACAGCGCCTACAAGTGGTTAGCCTCAGCGGAGGCCCTCGCGAAAAAAGATCGAGAGGCTTATGCGCTGGCTTCCCTATATCTTGTGTGGGGCCAGATAGAGCTAGCCAATCGGCGTTTTGCGCAGGCTGCCCAACGCTATGAGATGGCTCGCCAGCTTTTAGAGCCTATCGGCGCTATCGCTGAGCTTGCCGAGGTGTATGACAAGCTCATCCGTATCTATGGCGAGCTGCGTGCCTACGAAAAGGCCTACGCCCTGTTTTTCCCCCTCTTAGAAGTCAATCAGCGAGTGTTCAACGAAGAGAATGTCCGCTCGGTAACCCGAATGGAGTTAGAGTTTCAGCATCAGAAAGAAAGCTTAGAGCAGGAACGCCGCCTGGAGGCCGAACGCGTACGCGCCGAAAAGGCTCGCCAAACTACTTGGGTTATCATTATCAGTGCGGTGCTTTTACTCTCGGTCTTTTCGGTGATGTATATCAAACTTTACCGAGCTAACCTGCGCGAAAAAGCCGCCAAAGCCCAGCTTGAACGGCAGAATCGCCTCATTGAGGAACAAAAGAACCTCCTCCAAGAGCAAAACGAGGCTTTGGAACGAGCCAAAAGAGACATTGAGGAAAGCATCCTGTATGCTCGGCGCATCCAGATGGCTATTTTGCCGAACCTAGAACCATTGTACGCGCAGCTGCCCGAGACCTTTGTGCTGTATCTGCCGCGCGATGTGGTGAGTGGAGACTTTTACTTTTTCTATTCGCTTGCGCCGCATCAGAGCCTACTGGCCGTCGCAGACTGTACAGGTCACGGGGTACCGGGGGCGTTTATGAGCATGATCGGTACGACGCTCCTGAGCCGGCTCGCCCAAGAAGAAGGTCCTAAAGACCCTGCTTTCCTGCTCCAACGGCTGGATGAGGAATTGCGCATTACCCTGCACCATACCCTCAACCAGGAATCTATCAAAGACGGCATGGATATAGCCTTATGCCTCATTGACACCCAGCAGAAGGAGCTGAAGTTTGCCGGAGCGAAGCGTCCACTCTATCTCTTCACTCCTGAGAAAGAGTTCATTGAGCTCAAAGGCTCTCGGCGCAGCATCGGCGGCGATAACCTTCAGCAAGAGATCCCTTTTGAAGGGCATTCGGTGCCGCTGCGGGAGGGAATGACTTTTTATCTCTTTTCTGATGGCATAGTTGACCAATTTGGGTGGGAACGCGAGCCAGGAAAACCCCCTAAACGCACGAAATTTATGACTCGTCGGTTGCGAGACCTGCTTAGTAAGATTTACACCCAGCCGGCCTCCCCTCAAAAAATGGCGATTGAAGATGCCCTGCTTAGTTGGCGTGGAGACATAGAGCAAATAGACGATATATGTATCATCGGCGTGCGCTTTACGGGCTAGTAGCTCTGGGAGGCTTCCTCTGGGCTCAAGTAAAATACAGCAATGAGTTTCTCAAGATCGGGGTGGGGGCTCGGGCTGCTGGCCTCGGCAATGCGCAAGTCGCCAGCGTAGAAGATGCCACCGCCGGCTATTGGAATCCCGCTGCACTCCTCCTTACTCCCGCCTACCCGCAGCTTGTGCTCATGCATAGCGAGTATTTCGGTAGCGTAGCCAAATACGACTATGGTGCATTGGCCTTTCCCCTCCAATCCGATCGCCGCCTCGCTGTGAGTTTCATCCGCTTGGGGATTGACGATATCCCCAATACCTTGCGCTTCTACGATGGGAATACTTACGATTTCTCCCGAATTACGAAGTTTTCTGTGGCGGATATGGCGCTCTATCTCTCGTATGGGCAGGCTGTTTTGGATACGACTCTATCGGTTGGGGGGAGCTTCAAGGTGGTACATCGGCTCCTGGGCCCCTTCGCGACGGCGTGGGGCTTTGGGTTAGATGCAGGCCTACTTTATCGTCGCGGGATATGGCGAGCGGGCTTAGCGATTTATGATGCTACTTCCACCTTCAACGCCTGGACCTTCAATACCGAGACTTTTGAGGAAGCCTTCCTCCTCACGGGTAATGTCATCCCTCAAAATTCTGTAGAATGGACTCGGCCTAGCCTACGGGTAGGAGTAAGTGCCCATCTCTGGGCGGATAAGCGCTTTTCTGTGCGGCCTATGGTAGATGCGGTGGTTTTTACCGATGGGCCTCGTAATGCCCTTCTTTCTGGCAGGCCCTTCAGTGCCGACCTGAGCGTAGGTACGGAGGTTCGCTATCGCGATTGGGTAGCCCTGCGCGCAGGTATGACTAACTTCCAACGCGTCCGCCGATGGGATAGCTCTGAGTATCTCACTTTTTATCCCACCGCTGGGGTAGGGTTTCGGATATGGCACTTTGGGATAGATTATGCCTTAGCAAACTTCACGGGCTTTTCGCAGAGCCTGTACTCGCATCTTATTTCGGTGCGGTTAGATTTTCATCCTTCACTGACTCGTCGTATCTTTCCTAAGGGCGGGTGATGCGTAGAACTATCGGCCGCAGGTAAACCTCTCGGCAGCCGTAGAGCAGCGAAAGGGTAGGCTGGATGGTGTACGTACCCGGCTCGCTAAAAGCGTAAGTAACTTCTCGTCCCTCTGCGGTATCTCCATTCCCGAAGTCCCATACGATGCGTTGGGCTACGTAACCTGGGGGCAGGTCTATCCAAAAGCGAATGGGGCGCTGGGCCTTTTCCCGCAAGGAAGGGACATCGGTACGCACTTCTACGGGCACAGAGTCACACGGTACGGCTCGTAGCCAGAGAAGCCAGGCATCTTGGTGGGGCGGGGCTTCAGAGAAGCGATTGAGCTTGGCGCCGATGGCGAGAAGTCCATTTGGGCGTGCGAGGAGGCCTACACCCTGCTCATCTTGCGGCCCTCCGAAGCCCCTCTCCCATAATAGCCGGCCATCGGGTTGCACCGCCGCCAACCACAGGTCTTGCCCACCCTTGTGTTCGTCGGTATGGGATTGGGCGCTGTACTGCCAGCCCAAGGCGTAGAGTATACCCTCCGGGCCTTCTGTCAGGGCACATAGGCTTCCTTGGAAGGGTGAGCCGGACCAGGTTTTTTCCCAGAGTACTCGGCCTTGCAGGTCTAAGGCACTTAGTCCCCAAGCCTGCCCATACCGCCCCCCTACAAAGATCCGACCTGTGCTTGCATAGAGCGCCAGCAGCTGGGAGGGGAAGCGATGAAACTGAAACACTGTGCGCCAGTACACTTGCCCTAAGTAATCCACAGCCCCCACAAAAGGGCGGTAGTCCTGCTCGCCAATGCAGGCATAGTAGGAGGAGCCAGGTACAGGGCGGATACGCCGTAGAAGGCTGGGGCCTTTTCCCCACAGGCGGCGTTGGAGCACCTCGCCGCTCTGGGCTTGTACGACATGAATAACGGCTTGCATCCCTAAGGTGGTGTCCTCCCAAGTGAGACCGGCTATGAGCAGGGTACGATAAGGGGTCAAGCACAAGCTGAGCGCTTTATCTAAATAGGGGCTTCCCCAGCGATGCTGCCAGCGCAGGCGGCCGGTGGCTTTTTCCACCGCCCCGGCCCAAAAGTCCCCCCTCCGAGCAGGCGGCAGCTCTTCGGGATGGGTAAGCGCCGATCCACTCACCCCGCAGAAATACAAGAGCGAGTCATCTACCGCTAAGTCTTCTATGCGGTCAGGGCCCGCACCTCCCGGTGTGAGGCTCCATAGTACCTCACCCGTAGGACTAAGGGCTACCAACCAACCATCGCTTAGAGCGCTTTCGCGCTGATACTGATAGCCGCCCACATAAAAAGCTTTCCCATCCTGTACTGCACAGGTAGGTACTTCCTGGGCCTCACTACCTATGAAAAGCTGCTTCTCTCGCCACAAGAAGTACCCCTGCCCCCATCCCCACCCCAAGCCAAGTATCCAAAGACGATACCACACCCCGCAAAGTTATCCCTAAGAGGGGGCTCGTGGTTTGCTGGGATATTTTGTTTTGCTTTGAAGTGCGCTTTTTCCATAGCTTTGCCTAACCTACGCTGAGTATGTCTGACCTAACCCTTCCCCGCCTGAGCTCTGCCGAGCAGGCTCTATGGGAAAAAGTAGAGGCGGGCTTGCCGCTTACCGACGCCGACGCCCTCCAGCTGTATCACTCCCAAAACCTCGCCTTCCTCGGGGTCCTGGCTAGCCTCCTGCGAGAACGCTTGCACGGTAAAATCGCCTACTACAACCGGAACTTTCACATTGAGCCCACGAATATTTGTATCTACGAATGTGCTTTCTGTTCGTTTGCGCGCAAGCCTGGCGAACCCGGCGGTTGGGAATATACCTTAGAGGAGATTGAGGAACTCTGTGCCAAGTATATCGGCACAGGCGTGACCGAAGTGCATATCGTCGGCGGTGTACATCCCAAGCGAGGGATTGAGTACTACGCCGAGATGATTCGGCGTATCAAACGCATCTTGCCGCATATCCATGTGAAAGCCTTTACCGCCGTGGAGCTCAAAGTCATGTGTGCGCGTTCGCGCATGAGTTATAGAGAGGGGCTCCTGGCGCTCAAAGAAGCTGGCTTAGATTCAATCCCTGGAGGCGGCGCTGAGATCTTTGACCCAGAGATCCGCAAGCAAATCTGCGCCACTAAGGCTAGCACCGAAGAGTGGCTCGCTATCCACCGCACCGCCCACGAACTCGGTATCCCCTCCAACGCTACCATCTTGTATGGCCATATAGAGCGCTACGAACACCGCGTGCATCACATGCGCTTGCTGAGAGAGCTCCAAGCCGAGACGCATGGCTTCAATTGCTTTATTCCCCTCAAATACCGCAAAGAAAATAACGCTATGGCCCACATTGGCGAGGTTTCAGTGTTAGAAGACCTAAAAAACTACGCAGTAAGCCGCCTGTACCTCTACAATATTCCTCACCTCAAAGCGTATTGGCCGATGATTGGTATGGCCACGGCGCAGCTCGCCCTCGCTTTTGGGGTAGATGATTTAGATGGTACGATTGATGACACGACGAAAATTTACAGCATGGCCGGGGCAGAAGCGCACCCAACCCTCAGTACCGAAGCCTTAGAGCATCTGATTACCAGTGCGGGCTATAT
>CALKJV010000185.1 GCA_937995505.1 uncultured Bacteroidia bacterium
GCCGGCTCGCGAAGGCTTCCTCATCCCTAAGACCCACGATGGCCGGGTGCTTTTTGTGCTGCCGTGGCTGGAAAATACCGGCTTAGTGGGCACCACTGATGAAGAGGCTTCCGCCCCCGAATGGAATGCCCCTGTGCCTGAAGCCGAGGAAGCTTACCTGCGCTCGTACCTTCAGAAGTACTTCACTTTAGAGGAAGGCTTTCCGGTGCAGGCACGATTTGCGGGGTTCAGACCACTGGTAGCAGCTGCAGCTCAGCCGACAGCTAGGCTTGCGCGCAGCCACGTGATAGAGCTATGGGCCCAGCAGCGTACCCTTCACCTGCTCGGCGGCAAATGGACTACTTACCGAAAGATGGGCGAAGATGCTCTACGACAGATAATGCAAGCCCTTGGATTGCCTTTCCGCCCAGGAGAAGTCATCACCGATATTCGCCCAGACTGGAGTGAGCTGGAGCGGTGGAAGGCCCATTACCCTGCCCCCCTGACAGAAGGGGAGCCGTATGTAGAGGGAGAGGTGCTTTTTTGGAGGTCTTTGGGCTGGGCCCAAGTGCCCGAAGATATAGTAGAGGGGCGATGGCAGCTGCACCTGATAGATAGTGCGAGGGCGCAGCGGCTTAGGGCTGTTTTAGAGCGGCGATGGAAGGATTGGGCCCATGTGCCAGAAAGTCCATCGGCCCGGCTGTAACCCTACTTCGGTGCGCAGTCTTTGCATCCAGCCAAGGGGATCTCTCGGTGCAAAGGCGTGGAGGTTAAGGGTGCGTTCTTGGAGGTAGCCTTCCGGCTCGAGGGTTTGGCGGTAGGCGAGAGCGGCTTCAATGGCGGGGCGGTGGGCATGGTAAGCGGCTTTCTGGGCTGCCCTACGTAACTCTGCGCCCCACTTCTGCCAAAACTGTCGGAAGCGTTCTACGGGCCTGTGTAGGAAAGGCTTTTCTTCCAGCGCCGCTAAGGGGGGGATGTGCTGTCGCCACCAGGAGAGGAGGGACTCGGCTTCGGTGGGGCTCCATCGCTCTGCCAGAAAGCCCCGCAAGCGGGAAAGAGGGTAGTTCCACAAGTCTGCGGGTTGTATGCCTGGCGGTAGGGGGGGCGGATCCAGCCAGCTGATACGCAGGTGACCTCTAGGATAGATCACGGGCATAGGCACGGCAAAAGCTTCAAAGACGGGGGTGAGTTCTAGCCAGTAGGCCAGCTCA
This sequence comes from uncultured Bacteroidia bacterium, assembly GCA_937995505.1. Taxonomy (GTDB): domain Bacteria; phylum Bacteroidota; class Bacteroidia; order SpSt-205; family SpSt-205; genus SpSt-205. The sequence goes on from CALKJV010000185.1 coordinate 1,191, forward strand.
GCCGGGCCTGCCACATAAGCCACATTCGGTAATACGACCTCCTGATACAAGGGGCGCAGGAGTACATTTGGGCTGAGGCGCTCGGGGGTAAGGTGAGCGGCGTGTAAGAGTTGAGTTCGCTCTTCGGGGGTGGGGTAGCGCCGTTCTGTGTCGGAGAGCCAAAAGAGGTTACAGGGCTGGGCATGTAGGCGAGCTCTTTCTCCGAGGGTACGGAGGTAGGCTTGGGCGAGGGCGTGGGCGGCTTGAGTGGGGGCTTGCTCTACTTCTTTTTGCCATAAGGGGGCAGCGAGGTTTTTGAGGAGGGGATCATCGCCAGAGAGCCACACGAGTCCTGTACCCTGAAAGAGGCTCTGCATGGCGCTGCGAAAAGCCATTTCCCAGGTTTGTCCGGGGGCCCAGAAGCGTTGGAGGGGTAGCCCCGCTGCCTCAGGTGGAAAGGCTGGCAGAATCCGATGCCTCCCTACCGGCCCAGTAAAAGTGCCTCCATAAGGCAGCAGCTGCTGCCAGGAGAGAGAAACGGTTCGCACCTCTTCGGCATCGTGGTCTTCAGAAGCCAGCCAAAAGACGGGCACAAAAGCGTATCGGCCAGCGAAGTGCTTTTCCAGCGCTTGGGCGAGCTGTACGGTATGGAGGGCTTTGATGAGGGTATAGAGAGGGCCTGTGAGCCAGCCCAGCTGCTGCCCTGTGGTTACGGTAAAGGTCGTAGGGGCTCGGAGGCGCTGTATGGCGGCTTGAAGGGCTGGATCCTCTGCCAGTAGGGAGGCATTTTGCGAGTAAAGGGCACGCACTAAGGTCTCTCTATCGGTGGGGAAGCTTGCGCGGGCTTGGATGACGGCTTCCCAGGGCGGGTCAGGCCAAGGCCATGGACGCAGCGGCGCTAAGCTGGGATCCCCCGCCACATACCGGGCCCATAGGCTAACCACGAGCGCGGTTTTGCCAGCGATACCACAGCTCGTCTATCACCCAAAGCCCCCCAATCGTAAGAATCGCTCCTGTGAGCGATAACCACGGATCCATGATAAAAACCCCCGCCAAAACCCCTAAGAGGGCACCTAAATTTTGAATAAACTCCAAATGCTCACTCGTAGTGTATAAAAAGAGCTGCTCTAACTGTCGCTCATCAAAGCCGCTCAGCTGGTTGTAGATAATCGGATGCAAAGGTACGCGGCTGATTACACTGCGGATGACGTCGGCTAAGAGCTCCTCCAGCTCCTCTATATGAGAGAAGATGAAAGTGCGAACCTGTGCATCCGTAATCTCTAAGTTTCGGGCCGCTTCTTCAAAGGCGTCAGGGATGGCGAGGATCGCCTTAGCGAGCACTTCTCGGTAGCCTTTTTCATTGAGCTGGCGGTAGGAGCGGAAAAGGCTGCCTGCGATCCCGGCGGGGGCTACTTGGAGGAGCTTGGAGTCCAGCACTCGGATGAGCTTCCTCTGCTCTACGGGGTTTTCTACGAAGCGCCGAAGGGTCTCTTTAGCGCTTAGGATTATATCTTCCTGAAATTCCGTGTCATTGAGAAGGTTAGTTGTGCCCTCTGAGAGGGCATGCGCTAAACGCTGGGCTACTCCGGCTTCGTGGAGTACCCGGTGGAGCACAGACTCATTGAGGATGTGGGTAGTGATTGCATCCGAGAAGCGCTCCACGATACGCATTTTGTAGGCGGGCACCAGACCTTGCCCCCAGATAGGGCGAGGCTTGCGGGGATGAAAGAGCATCTTGATAGCGAGCCAGTTGGTTCCATAGCCTACGAGGCCCGTAGTAGCTAGCACGTAGGCTATCTCATACCAGCGATTGTACTGGGCCGGCAAAAAAGCCCATCGCTGGTGGATAAGATACACCACTAGGATAGAGCCGAGCACATGCGGGGCGTATCGGAGGATGCGCGCCATAATGCGATAGCGCAGCCGCAGGGGAGGGGCTGGCGCCGGACTCGGGAGGTCAGGCAAAGAGAGGACTCCCTCCAGGTGGAAATGCCGACTTAGGTAGCGCTCCAGAAACCCGCGCACTTGACAAAAGTACTCACTTTTGTAGAATGGCTTTCCTTTGGGCTGCAGCGCAGGCTTTGGCCCCTGAGCTAGTGACTTGGCGGCGGCATTTGCATGCGTATCCAGAGCTGTCCTTCCAGGAAAAAGAGACACAGCGCTTTGTGAGCGCTCAGCTGGATCAGTTGGGAGTTTTTTCAGTGCGGGAAATAGGGGGGACCGGCCTCGTGGCAGACCTGGAGGGAAAAGAAGAGGGGCCCTGGGTCGCCCTGCGGGCAGATATGGATGCGCTTCCAATACAAGAGATAGCGGATCGCCCCTACCGATCCCAGCGGAAAGGACTTATGCACGCGTGTGGGCACGATGCCCATATGGCCATGCTCTTAGGAGCCGCCGCCCTCCTCGCTCAGCATAAGCCCTGGACAAAGGGCGGGGTGCGGCTTATTTTTCAGCCAGGAGAAGAGCGGGCGCCTGGCGGAGCAAGCCTGCTCCTCAATGAAGGTGTCCTTTCAGACCGGCCTATACGGGCGATTTGGGGGATCCATGTGACGCCCCAGTTACCGGTGGGTCAGGTCGGGCTTCGGGCAGGGCCGTTTATGGCGGCAAGCGACGAACTCCATATGACCCTCCGAGGGCCCGGGGGACATGCGGCTTATCCTCACCAAACGCCAGATCCCATAGCCGTAGGAGCTCTACTGGTTACGGAGCTGCAAGCGATAGTGAGCCGTGCGGCTGATCCCCGCTCGCCGACTGTGCTTACGATTGGGCAGTTTCATGCGGGAGAGGCGCCCAATGTCATTCCTACTGAAGCTCGGCTAGCCGGTACTCTGCGTACTTTTGATGAGGGGTGGCGCGCCCGAGCCAAAGCCCTCCTCCAAATCCTCATCACCCAAAAAACTCAAGCTTGGGGACTTACAGCAGAGCTATACTTTGCTCCTGGCTACCCAGTGCTCTATAACGACCCTTCCCTCACGAAGCGCACCGAAGAGTGGCTCAGAGCGCTTTTGGGCGATACCGCAGTGCAAGAGCTGCCCTTGTGGATGAGCTCCGAGGATTTCGCTTTTTATAGCCAAGTGGTGCCTGCGTGTTTTATTCGGTTAGGTACGGCCGGGCCAGATCCCTCTACGCAGCAGATGGTCCATACGCCTGCCTTTGATATAGATGAGCGGGCCCTACCCATAGGAGCGGCTGTGCTTGCGCATGTAGCTTTACAGGCCCTTTCTGAAGGGCTTTAGCTCCACACATACCAAAGGGGCCCTACCCACAAAAGCGCGTCCACTCTATCCCAGATGCCGCCATGGCCTGGGAGCAATTCGCCGGAGTCTTTTAGGTGAAGACTGCGTTTCCAAGCAGATTGCCAAGCATCGCCGAGAAAAGCCACGACGGCTGTGAGCGCTCCCACTCCTGCTGGCGGTATGCCTTCCCATCCTCCCACCCAGGGCACAGCCCAGTGGCCCCACAGAGCCGTGCTGGCTGTGCCGATAAGGAAGCCTTCCCAGGTTTTTTTGGGGCTCACGCGGGGGAGGATGTAGCGCCGCCCCAAAAATCGCCCGCCAAAGTAAGCCGCACTATCCGCTACCCACACCAGCGACAGGAAGGCCAAAACCCTTTCCCACCTGTACTCCTCTGCAAAAAGCCAAGCGACAGAGCCCCACCCTAAGCCCAAAAAAACTCCCCCCCAAGCTAAGCGGTACGAGAGGCCGAAGTCTTTTTCGGGGTTTAGGGTAAAGAGATAGAGAGCTAATGTTACCCCCGCAAGGAGGCTGAGGATTTTACCGCCGTGGGGGATAAGGCCGGTCAGCCAGAGGGTAGGGATGAGCAGAAAGGAGGCCACCTGAGCTGGGCGGGGTAGGGCCTCGCCGCGGTGCCACTCCCCTAAAAGCAAAAGCCCCGCTACGCCCCATACAGCTAAAAACCCGACTTTCCCTACCCACAGAAGCCCTACCACCAGGCTACCTGCTACGAGGGCTGTCAGGATGCGCCTAAGCACGCTGATAGCGATAGCGGCGATAAAGGGCGTAGATCGCTGCCCCCGCTGCGGCGGCTCCGAGCAGCGCTACCCAGAGCGGCGGCCGATAGGTAGACTCTACCCATTCTGGCCTGCCAAATACATGCACGCCCAGGTAAGCCAAAATCGTCGCATAAGCGTTATTGAGGAAGTGAGCCCACATAGCGGGAGCAAGTCGCCCACTTGCATGTACGAGATATCCCATCAAGATACCCAAAAGCGCCCTCGGAATAAGCCCATATACTTGAAAGTGTATCAGGCTAAATATCACCCCTGTGAGTATAATGGCTAAGTGAGGGTTCATAAGGCGGATGAGGGTATTTTGGAGGGCGCCGCGGAAGAAAAGCTCTTCGCAGATGCCAGGTACCACGGCGATGAAAAGCAAGAGGGGAAGCAGCTCACCGTGGGTAATGAGGCTCAGCATTAAAGTTTCTATGGCTTTTTCTTGGGCTTCTAGGCGCAGTTCTAGGTCTTTTAGGGACTCGGGCAGTCGGAAGATTTCGGCATCCAGTCCCAGCCAAGGCAGTACAGGCAGGAGCCCTACCATGAGCACAGCTATCCAGAAATAGATATAGAGCCCTCCTCCGAAGCCTTGCAGGAGTTGGAAGCCTTCGGCTCGGTCTAAAAGGAAAAAGTACAGGAGTGCACTTCCTCCGAAGCCGATGAGCAAGAGGAGCGCGTTGCCCCCGGCTACCCGGTGGGCGGTTTCGGGGGAGGTTATGAGTGGAGAGTTGGGTTGGAGGGGCTGGGCAAGAAGGGCAGCTACGACGACCATAAGCCCCCACAGCACAAATAATGCCGCTAAGCGCAGCAAGGGGTGCATGGCCCAAAGGTAGGCTTTCTGGGGGAAGGGCCCTTCAGTCTATGCGCGGAGGGATAAACCAGCTCTCTCGGAAGATAACGCCTATTCCTACTTGTAGGTACCGTTCAGAGACCGTGGGATGGGGTAACCATCCTTGCTCTAAGGTGAGGTATACGAGGTTGG